>JBILBP010000050.1:0-11457 GCA_044353645.1 Planctomycetota bacterium
GCGATGAGCTGGTGCGGTTGATCAAGGAGCATGGGATGTGGAAGGAGCCGGGTGCATGAAGACCGCGCTGATCACCGGCATCACCGGCCAAGACGGCTGCTACCTCGCCAAGCATCTGCTCGGCCTCGGTTACCGAGTGATCGGCACGTCGCGCGATGCGGAAAGTGCCCGCGGCGGCAACCTGCAGCGCCTCGGCATCGCCGATGACGTGCAACTGCTGTCGATGAACCCGATCGATTTCCGCAGTGTGCTGCAAATCATCAGTGGGTTCAAACCTGACGAGTTGTATAACCTTGCCGGACAGACCTCGGTCGGCCAATCATTCGAACAGCCCGTCGAAACGCTTGAGAGCATCGGCGTTGCGACCCTCAACTTCCTGGAAGTCATTCGCCTCTATGCGCCGCAGGTGCGCTTCTACAACGCCTGCAGCAGCGAATGCTTCGGCAATATCGCGAGCGGCCGATTCGACGAGGACAGCCCCTTCCGCCCGCGCAGCCCCTACGCGGTCGCCAAGTCGCAGTCCTTCTGGGAGATCAATATCTACCGCGAAGCCTACGGGCTGTTCGCTAGCTCAGGCATCCTCTTCAACCACGAGAGCCCGCTGCGCCACCCGCGGTTCGTGACGCGCAAGGTGGTCAGCGCCGCGCTGCGCATCGCCAACGGTTCGCGCGAACGCCTGCGCCTGGGCAACACCGCGGTGATTCGTGACTGGGGCTGGGCTCCCGAGTACGTGGTCGCCATGCACGCCATGCTGCAGCAGCCGACGCCTGAGGATTTCGTCATCGCCACCGGCAGCGAATGCAGCTTGGCTGATTTCGTCGAGGAAGTGTTCCGGCTGGTGGGACTCAACTCCGCCGATCATATCGATATCGATCGATCGCTCTTCCGCCCGAGCGAGCTGCAGCGTGCGATTGGCGATCCGACCCGCGCCCTCGAGCAGCTCGGATGGCATGCCATTAAACAGTGGCGAGAGGTCGCCCAGGCGATGGTCGCCGCAGAATCCGTGCGCAGCCAGGCATGACCGCGATGCGCATCGCCCTGATCACTCCCGAATATCCCCAGTGCGGTCCCTCGTTCGGCGTCGGCAGGTATGTCAGCGATCTTGCCGCCTGCCTCGCTGAGGCGGGAGCCACGGTGCTGGTCCTGGCCAGCACCGATCTCGGAAATTTCATCATCAGACCCGGGCAGGATCCGCAGCCCGCCGGTCCCGGACAGCGCCGTCTGCTGCTGCGCCCGCTGCTCGCAGCACCGTGGCTCAATCGCGAGCTCGCGGGCTTCGCCCCGGACATCGTCGACGTGCCGAACTGGGGTGGACTGGGCGCGTTCCTCCGTCTGGCGTGCCCTTGCGTGGTGCGTCTGGTGACCTCGGCCTCGGATCCGAGCCTCGCCCACGGCGATCGCCTCTTGCCGCTACGCATGCTGCTCGAGCGTCTGACGGTGCGCCGGGCGACGCGTCTGGTGTCGGACAGCGCAGCCATGGCCGAGGTCAGCCGGCGCATCTATGCGCGGATGCCGGATGAGGTCATCCACCTCGCTTACCGTGGACCGATCGCGCCTCTCGCGCCGCGCCCCGCACCCGCCGTGCTGTTCGTCGGCAGGCTCGAAAAGCGCAAGGGGATCGACATCCTCCTCGACGCCTGGCCGGCGGCACGCGCGGTCCTACCCGACGCGCACCTGCACGTTGTAGGCCCCGATAAGGGAGGCTTTGGCGAACGCGTCGCGAACACCCCGGGGGTCACGTGGCATGGTTTTGCCGATGATGCCACCTTAACCGGGTTGCGCGCTTCGTGCCGCGTGCAGGTCATCCCCTCGCGCTTCGAATCCTTCGGCTTGGTCGCCCTCGAGGCCTGGGCGGCGGGCATGGCGGTCGTCGCCAGCGACGCCGGTAGTCTGCCAGCAATCGTCGGCGAAGCCGGGATCATCGCCGCCAGTGAGAATTCTCCGGCCCTGGCCGAAGCCCTGCTACAAGCCCTGGAGACGGAACGCGCGACCGAACTCGCATGCCTCGGGCAGCGACGCTTGCACGAGTATTTCCAGGAGGACCGGCTCGCCCAGCGCAGCCTTGCGCTCTATCGTTTGGCAATCGACGACCATGACCGCTGATCGTCGCCTACGCGTCGCCATCGACATCACCCCCACCGTCGGGCAGGGCTACGGCGTGGGTCGCTATGTCGTCGATCTGCTTGACGGGCTCGCCAACGTCGTCGAGCTCCATGGCGTCTACCAAGGTCACCACGGCATGCCACCCGAGGCGGTCATAGATCGTTGCACCTCGGTACAGCGCTATGATCTGCTAGGCGGTCGGGTCGGGGCGGTGGTGCGGCTCCCGTGGGTCTTGCGACGGATCGCTGCCGACCTCTATCACAGCACCTCCACGATCGCGATCCCCGGCCCGGGTTGGCGGGGTGCGCTAGTGGCCACGGTCCATGACTTATACCCGCTGCATACCGACGCCGCCGTCACTCCCAGGCATGCACGGTTGTTCCGTCAGCTGCTCAAACGGATCCTCGCGCACGCCGATCACCTCATCGTCCCCAGCGCCCGGACACGACGCGACCTGCTTGATGTGGGCTACCGTGGCCCCATTTCGATCACCCCCAACGGGGTGACCGCATCACCAAGCCAACCACGGCCAGCACACGCTCCCCCACGCTATATCTTGACCATCAGCGCCATCGAGCCGCGCAAAGGCTTCGACCTCCTGGCCCAGGCACTACTAATGGCGAAGGAATCCATGCCTCCGTGGATCCACATCGGCGGCATCCGCCACGATCCGGAGGGGACAATCGTAGCGCTTATGGAGCGCTGCGGCTGCCGCCGTCTGGGCTGGGTCGACGATCCAACCCGCGACGCCTGGCTCCAGCATGCTACCGTCCTCGCCTGCCCCAGCCGACTCGAGGGCTATGGGTACTCGGTGGCCGATGGCATGGCCGCCGGCGTCGCCGTGGTCGCCACCGAAGGCGGCTCTCAGGGTGAGGTGCTAGGCACCGGCTGGGAGCCGTGCCCGGTGGCGAATCTCGCGCACGAGGTCCACCGCCTGCTGAACGATGCCGACTATCATCGCAGTCGGGTTCGCCGAGGTTTGCAACGTGCGTCCGAGCTCACCGTGGCGAGTATGGCGAGCCAGACCTTGGCGGCTTATCGGGCGAGCCTCGCGACCGCCACCACTGACGCCGCGACCTCCTGATTCATCTGCGCCTCAGCACCACCCCCGACAAAGTTCCTCCGTGCCCATCACTACCATCACCAGCCGACTCTGCCGCGAGCAGGATGTGCATGCGCCCTGGTATGGTTCATTGGCGGCCAAATCCGGCGATCGCCCATCAGCGAATCGCAAGCAGTGGGAGCATCTGGCGATCGCCCAGGCCCTGCTCGACCTTGGCTGTTTAGCCCCCGGTCGCCGTGGCCTCGGTTTCGGCGTCGGCCGCGAGCCCTTACCCGCGTTGTTCGCCGGCCATGGCAGCAACGTGATCGCCACCGACCTGCCAAGCGGCGCCGGCGCCAGCGGCTGGAGCGACAGCGGCCAGCACTGCAACGCCTCCGATGACCTGTTGCGTCCCAGCGCCTGTACCACGGAGGAATTCCATCGCCTGGTCTCCTACCGGCCGGTGGACATGACCCGCATCCCGGTCGACCTCGCGGACAGCTTCGACTTCACGTGGTCCTCTTGCGCCTTCGAGCACCTTGGTTCGCTGGAGGCCGGCCTGCGCTTCCTGATCGAGCAGGCACGCTGCCTCAAGCCGGGCGGTTGGGCGGTGCACACCACCGAGTTCAATGTCCTCTCCGATCACGCCACCTGGACCACCGGCGGTACCGTCGCCTACCGTGCGCGCGACCTCGTCGCCCTGGCCGCCGCCTGCACCCGCGCCGGACTCGAATTGGTCCCGGTCGACCTCGATCCGGGCAACCGTCCGCTCGACTGGGCCATCGACCTGTGGCCGTACCGTCCGGAGCCGCACCTCAAGCTGCTCTCCGAAGGACGCTTCGTCCTGACCTCGGTGCTGCTCATCATCCACCGCCCGGTGACCTGTCGCACCATCCGCGATCCAGGTCCGATCCTGCCGCCGGAAACCGCCGCCGTGCACGCCGGCCCGCCCGGCTGGACCCTGGTCCAGGCACCACCAGCGGACCTCCGCGCCGCGGCTGAAGTTGAAGCCTGGCGGCTGCGCTACCTCGGTGCCACCGGCGGTGGCGACACCGGAGCCGAACGCTTGCTGGCGCTGGAAACCGAATGCCGACGCTGGCGCGATGCTTATCAGCGTCTTGCCGGCCATCCGTTAATACGCGCCTTGCTGTGGCTCCGCCGCCGACTGCGTGGAATTCATGAACCAACCACCCGCTGAGGCTGCCATTCCCGAATTCCGCGACTACGCGGAATTCGCGGCGCGCGTGCGCTACCGGCTGCGCCCTGAGTCCGACGGGCGGCCGGCAGCCCAGCCGTTGGTGAGCGTCATTACGGTGTGCAAGAACGCTGCTGTCACCCTCCCGCGCTGCCTGGCGAGCGTGCGCGCCCAGTCCTACCGATGGATCGAACACATCGTGATCGATGGAGGTTCAACCGACGGGACGCAGGCATTTCTGGAGGCTGAGGTGTGCCTATCCGGCTGGGTAAGCGAGGCCGATGCCGGAATCAGCGATGCCTTCAACAAGGGCCTGTCCTTGTGCCGCGGCACGATCATCGGCATCCTCAACGCAGATGACGAATACCTGCCCGACACGGTTGCCCAGGCGCTTGCCGGATTCCAGGCCGAGCCAGAAGCGGGATTCATCTTCGGGGACTGCGATTTCACCATAGGCGGCAAGGTGGTCCTGCACCGCGACGGAGATCCGGCATATGCCCGGGTCATCGACCGTGAGATGCCGGTGCTGAACCATCCGACGGTCCTCGTCCGTCGTGAGATATATGCCCGCCACGGGCTCTTCCGCACTGATCTCGCGTTGGCCATGGACTATGACCTGTTGCTTCGCTTCCACCGGGCGGGAGTGCGCGGAATCCGCATTCCGCAGACCCTGGCGCGCATGGCGCTGGGTGGGATCACAAGCCGCCGGATCCTAAAGGCTTACGACGAGGCGACACGCATCGCGATCGCGCACGGACGTCCACGTGGATTAGCTTTGCTGACTCTGTGCCGTGCCGTGTTCATCCCCTTGTTGCGCGCCGGAGCGACTGCCATCGGCCTACGTCGCCTATGGTTGGCCATCAGGCAGAGGGTATGAAGAACAAATCTCATTGTAAGCCCGTTCGCTCTCGTACTACTCATCATTCGAAACCATGTCGTGTATGCTCAAATCTGTAATCCAGCACCTCCTGGGATTGGTAGGCTATCGCCTAGTTCCCGCACACGTCCTCCAGCAGCATGCCGAACGCATGACCGAGGCGCGGGTCATGGAAGTGTTAGCCAAGATCGGATCGGCAACGGTAATCGATGTCGGCGCCAACGAAGGCCAATTCGCCCACGATCTCATTAAGAAAGGCTATGTCGGGAAGCTCATCTCCTTCGAGCCGCTCGCGGCGGAGCATGAACGGCTGACCCTCCGTGCCAGACCGCATCCCGCTTGGGTAGTGGGGTCACGCTGTGCAATTGGCGACGAAAGCAGCACTGCCACCATCTATCGAGCCGCCAATTCGTATAGCAGCTCGCTGCTCAAGATAGATCTCGAACACATCAAGGAAGCCCCCCATCTCGCCACTATCGCCTCTGAACATATCCGCGTTCAGCGTCTGGATAACTGCACAGAAATCACCCATGATACCACCGGTACACTTTTTCTAAAACTTGACACGCAGGGATTCGAGCTGCACTGCCTACGCGGGGCATCGGGTATCATGCCGCGCATAGCTGGCATGATCATCGAGTGTTCTCTGATACCCATATATGAGGGCAGTCCCCTATTGGTAAATATTCTCGATTTCGTGCGAAAAGAAGGTTTTTATCTACATGATCTCATACCTGGTTATCAATCCCAGAGTGGCCGGATGCTTCAGGTAGACATTATCGTTCTACGCCAGGATTTTCAGCCGGCTCTGGCTTAGCGTCGCTTTTCCCATGTTGCCAATTGAACTTCCTTGCTCCCATTAACTCTGGAATTGCTGATGCTAAATCTGCGTTCACTTCTCCAAATCTGGCCGCGTATCGATAAGGCTCTCACGCCCTGGAGGTGCTTCCGACGTGGATTGCGCGCAATGCGCAAGGATCCGAGTGAGGTCTTCTTCACCAATCTGACAGGCTCGCTGGCTGACGATCCAAAAATACGAGTCCCTGAATTCAGTGGTATATTCACCCTTCCATCTCGCTCGGATCTCTTTCGGCGCCTGATCCGATATGGGCAATACGAACCACAGCTGGTGGCGTGTTGCAGGAAATTGATCGACCCTGGGCGCGACATCGTGGATGTCGGAGCCAACATCGGATTTTATAGTGTACTCTTCGCCAAACTGATCGATAAGCGACGGCGCGTATTAGCCATCGAACCCACTGCCAATGCCCTGAAGCATTTGCGGATCAATCTCGCTGATAATGACGTTGCCGATAAGGTGCAGCTGTTCGAGGGCGTTGCCCTGGATGTAAGTGGGGAGACAGAGATCCACTACATCGAAGAGCGTGAAGAATATTCGAGTGTCGGAGTCATGGAGCATCCGTTCATTCATGGCGATCAGTTTAAATCGATCAAAGTGCCCGCACGCACAATCGATGAATTGATAAGAACGCATGGTTTAAGCCCCGGTTTCATCAAAATTGATGTCGAGGGGATGGAACACAAGGTCATTGAGGGCATGCGCGAGGTAATGAAGATACATCGCCCCGTCATCTTGGCCGAGCTCTCCGATCCCCTGCTCAGAAGAAATGGCTCAAATTCAGCGGCTGTGATCACTTTGATTCGCAGTCTCGGATATGAGGTAAAAGATCCCCTCTTTCCGCAGTTTTATGCCGGCGCTCGCCCTTATGGCGACATCCTGTGCATACCTCGGTAAGAAGGCCGATCGCCTAGCTTTTTTCGGGACGCCATCTTCGCATCAGCATTCGAAGTCTGCTTCTCAAGACGCTGCCGATCAGGCTCGGACGCAGCACGCAGAGACAGACTATGCCTGCAAGGCATGCAGCCTTCAAGACGCCCACGTCGGTCCAAGCTAGATGACGCGTACTCGGGCACACCGGCTCAGGCCCCTGAGCAGTGTCAGGAAGATCAAAGTTTGTGATACCCCATTCGGTGCTGATCAGCGACTGGCGTAAAGCATGATAACGACTTTGCACAGGACCGCCGTTCAGCCGCTCCATAGCATGCAGAATCACTCCACAATGGTATATGCACCAAGCGGCGAGAATCGTCGGCCATTGGCGACCACAGCCATGGATGCCAGGAATATGCTGACGGATCTGTGCGAGAGATGATACGATGGCCGACTCCAATTGCCCATCTTTTAGTTGGCTGACCTCGATCTTTACGTACTTACCCACCGTTTCCATATATGACGCTGCTGACGCGTGGGTAAAATGATGAACACAGCAATCATCCGCATAAGCTATGGTAGCGACGCGTGTCGGATCGGCGGCGGTGAAATTAGCATGGATCTTCTTACTTAATAACGCTCTTTTACGTTGGATGAGAAACGGATAATAGGCGATCGACCATGGCGACGTCGGATGATATTCACCGAAAGAGTATATCTTACGCGGAACAAAGACGATATCGATCTCATCGGCTGAATGCTGCAGGATCTTGCGCGCCGCCTCGATGATCTTCCTCGTAGGAACCTCAGAACAGGTTATGACGAATAGCCAATCATAGGTCGCGCCAGCGAAATATGCCTGCGGGTCATCGTCTCCCTGTTCGGCATAGGGGAAGTCGACGACTTTTACGCGATCCCCATGGCTAGCGCAGATCTCAACGGTCTTGTCCGTGGAACCCTTATTGATCACCAATACTTCATCGGCCCATTGCAAGGCGTGCGCCAGAACATGACCAATGCGGGCCTCCTCATTATAGCATGTCAGAGCACAGGTTATTTTAGGGCAGCCTAATGTGGAAGCTGGAGAGAGACCTAAGGGGAATGGTGAAAGTATGGTCATGTTCTCGTTGCCCATCACGGCGCGTGAGTGGTTACCAACAAAATAAATATCATGGGGAAATTTTATGATTTTCAACCGCGCCTTCGGTGACTGGGGATGATCTCTAGCTCTCTCCAGACTCCTCATCCTCCGAGTGACCCAGGCGTTCGCCTCAGCATCATGCCTAAGATGGCGGCAGCTGATCTACCCGGCTGCCTCCCCAGCGCCTGACTGGTAGGAAAACCGGTCGTGTCCGCCCTGCGCCCCCATTACCTGATCACCAACCGCCCGCAAGGATTCCAGACCATGGCCGGGGGATTCTGGGCCTGCGGCGAGATCGCCCGGCTGCTGGCGGGGCGTGATTTCCTGATGCGCTACCGGCGCAGCGTGCTCGGCTTCGCCTGAGTGCTGTTCAAGCCAGAGATGAATGCCGCGATATTGACCGTCGTCTTCGGTCATCTGACCAAGCTTCCTAATCAAGGCGTGCCCTACGCGGTGCTGGTTCTCTCCGCCGCGATCGGCTGGCAGTTCTTCACCAGCGTGATGACCGAATCCGGAGGCCGCATTGCCAACAATCTCGAGCTGGTGTCCAAGGTCTATTTCAGCGATGAAGCTAGGGAATTGGTTTACGAGCCGCTCTTGGTGCCCTCCTAAGGCACGGAGCCTGATTGACGATGCTTACAAATTCCAAGCTAGCCGTCATCCCGGTTGGATGAAAGCCTCCATCCGGCGCGTAAGCTCCTGCTTGCTCAATGTCCCATCAGCCACCGCCATGGTGAGGGTATACCATTGGTCCGAGTTACCGGTGATCGTGCCACCATTATCCGTCACAAAGACCATGGCCGCAAACAGACCGATGCGCTTGTTACCGTCGCAAAACGGATGATTGGCGGTGAGATGGAACAGATACGCCGCCGCCTGGGCGGTGCGAGTCGCATGGATGAGCCGGCCGAAGGCCGTCATCCGTGGCTGGGCGACGGCAGACTCCAAGGCGCCCGGATTCAAAATACCTGCATCGCCGCCGAAACGTGTGATCAGATCGCCATGCAAGGCCAGCACGTCCTCAACCGAGAGGAAACGCGGGTCGGGCTGATCAGTCCGGTCATAGACCGGCGACGCCTCCCGGATGCGCGCGGTCACGGCTTGGCCAAGCGCTCGAAGGCATCCTGGAAACGATCCATGAGACCGTTGCCGAGGCGCGTCAATTCAGCGCGTCGGGCACGGTCGCCGGCGGGGCGGATCAGCAAGGTATCACCCTGCACTTGCAGCTCGACTTCGCCACGCTCGCTCACGCCGATCAGCTCGAGCAGCGTCTTATCGAGGATCAACGCCTGGCTGTTACCGACTTTGGAAAGGGTTTTGATCATGATTTTACCTAATTATGTTGCGGTAATTATAACTAAGTTATAACATCGTCAAGGAGCAACTAGACGCAATCTATCAATTAACAGAACAGACCCGAGCCCGACAAGCGCTACTCTTGCCATGGTACGCCCTATCCGCGTGGTTGCATCCCCGGCGCCTGACTGGCACGGTGGCTGACCGTGTCCGCCACGCGCCCCCATCACCTGATTACCAACCGCGCGCAAGGATTTCTGGCCATGGCCGGGGAATTCTGGGCCTGTCGCGAGATCGCCCTGCTGCTCGCACGGCGGGATTTCCTGGTGCGCTACCGGCGCAGCGTGATCGGTTTCGCCTGGGTGCTGTTCAAGCCGGGAATGAATGCCCTGGTATTGACCTTCGTCTTCGGTCATCTCGCGAAACTTCCTGATCAAGGCGTGCCCTACGCGGTGCTGGTGCTCTCGGCCGCGATCGCCTGGCAGTTCTTCACCGGCGTGATGACCGAATCGGGAAGCAGCATTGCCAACAATGTCGAGCTGGTGACCAAGGTCTATTTTCCGCGCATGCTCTTGCCCTTGGCGACGCTGCCGGTGAACCTCATCGATCTGCTGGTGGGGCTGATCCTGCTTTGGCTGGTCATGGGCTGGACCGGCTTCAGCCCGACGTGGACGGCGCTGCTGCTGCCCCTTGCCGGCATTCCTCTGATCCTGGTGTCGTATGGGGCAGGGCTGTGGGTCAGTGCGCTGATCGCACGTTTCTACGATCTCAAGAACGTCATCCCGTACCTGCTGCAATTCGGCATGCTCATCTCCCCGGTGGCGTTCTCCGCTTCCCTGGTACCGGAACGTTGGCGGCTGGTCTACGGCCTCAATCCATTGGTAGCGCCCCTGGAGCTCTTCCGCTGGTGCCTGCTCGGTGACAGCTACCGCCTCGATCCCCTGATGATCGGCTCGTCGCTGCTCATGGGGCTGCTGCTATTCATTTCCGGAGTGTGGGCCTTCCGGCGATTCGAGCGGGAGTTCGCCGATGTCCTCTGAGCCGCTGATCTGCGCGCGCGGCATCGCCAAACGTTATCGCATCCGCCGCGGTCCGCCGGTGACCTTGCACGAGACCCTCGGCCATGCCCTGCGCGGACGGCGCGCTCCCAGCCAATGGCTTGAGTTCTGGGCGCTCCGCGAATTCGATCTTACGGTCATGGCCGGCGAGAAGGTCGCCTTCCTCGGCCATAACGGCGCCGGCAAGTCGACTTTCCTCAAACTCGTCTGCCGCATCACGCCCCCGACCGCCGGCGTCCTCGAACTGCGCGGGCGCGTCGCGAGCATGCTCGAAGTCGGTACCGGCTTCCACACCGAACTCTCCGGACGCGACAACATCTTCCTCAACGGCGCCATCCTCGGCCTATCGCGCAGCGAGATCCTGCAGCGTCTGGAGCGCATCCTGGCCTTTGCCGGGATCAACGAGTTTATCGATACCCCGGTGAAGCATTATTCGACCGGCATGTACGTGCGTCTGGCCTTTGCCGTCGCCGCCCACACCGATCCCGACATCCTCGTTATCGACGAAGTGTTGGCGGTCGGCGATCAGGATTTCCGCGCCAAGTGTATCCGTCATCTGACTTCGCCGGAACAAGCGCTACGCACGATGCTGATCGTCAGCCACGAGCTCGAGGTCCTCGCCCAGGTCGCGACCCGCGGGGTGGTACTCGATCACGGAACCAAGATCTTCGATGGGCCGATCGCCGAGGCGTTGGCCTTCCATCGCCAGCGATTATCATCATCGACATGATCAGCCTAGCCATTCCCAGCAAGGCTCGGCTCGCCTCGCTGCGCCGGACGGTGCGCCTGGCCGAACGCACCAACGCGCCGCTACTGATCTGCGATCAGAGCCCGCAGCCCTACCACGGCCCCGGCATCACACTCCATCGTCCCGATCTCAATGGCCTTCCCGCTGCCCGCAATGTCCTGCTGCGCGCCACCGCCGCCGACGTGGTGGTGATGATGGACGACGACACCGATCTCGCCTCCGACTTCGTCGAACGCCTGCGCGCCTGCATCGCCCGCTGGCCGGA
>JBILBP010000324.1:0-3402 GCA_044353645.1 Planctomycetota bacterium
TCTTGAAACAGGAGGAGGTGTACTGGAATCTCTATGACAGCCCCGCGGATTGCCGAGCCAAGCTCGCCATCTTCCGTGACCGCTACAATACCCTCCGCCATCACTCATGGCCGACAGCCCCTCGCGCTCATAGGCACCGTAGAAGCTCAAGGTTGTGGTATCGAAGTGCAGAAACCGGGTTTCCAGACGATGCTGGCGAATCGTCTCTAGGGCCAAGCCACTCATTAACCGATCCAACCCGAATGCGTACGGATCGTCGAGCGCCTTTGCCAGACGCTCCTCAGGGAATCGCGCCAGATCAAAGTCCCGATCCTGCATGATGGTCACCATGTCGTACGGCGCCAGACGCTCGCGGATGCGCCACACGCTATGCGCCCCAACGAACACACCGGCCAGAATCACCGCCACGCATTCGCCCGTCGACACCTCGCTCAGCGGATGCTGGCCGATGGCATGATCGATAGCCTCTAGGACGCGTGAACGACGAAGCACATCCATGACTAATCGCAGATGGCAGATGGCAGATGGACCAGGCGTTGAGGAATCTCGATTTTCATCGCCTCAGTCTATGAAAAATACTGTTTTTCTAGGTAAAAAACTTACGATTTTCCAAAAAGTCGTAGCTCGTGCGCCGCACAACTTATGACGAGCGTGGTTGTCATAAATCGACATCGACCAAAATTTCAACGCGTTTTCGGCAAAAGCCCAGGAGTGGACGTTTGAAAGTTTGGATACAAATGGGTTTTTACGATTAAAAAATTAACGTCATCCCTGATGCGAATGCTACGAGTACTACAAATGTCTCTAATGTTACGAATGGCCGGAATCGGCATATCCTCGCTGAGTTTGTATTGTTTGATTCAATCCCAAGAAACTTCTAGAAACCGAAAATACTGACTGTATAAAGAGGTCATGAAAAACCTCCCTCTCCTTATTTTACCATTTCTCACTTTGGTGAGTTGCGCTCCCCAGGGATCCGTGCGCAGTTCGGCCGAGTCTAAAGCCGCCGAGCCGGTCGTTGCCACCCCCGCGCCTGCGGAAGCCAACGCCCAGGGCTTGAACGCCCAGCAGGCCCTGGAGCGGCTGATGGCCGGCAACAAGCGCTTCATCAGCGGTCAGGTCACGGCCACCCATCGCGATAATCCCCGCCGGAGCGAAATCGCCAAAGGTCAGCACCCCATCGCCATCGTCGTCAGCTGCTCGGATTCCCGCGTCCCGCCGGAGATGGTCTTCGATGTCGGCATGGGTGACATCTTCGTCGTCCGCCTCGCCGGCAACGTCATCGACCCCATCGCTATCGGTTCGATCGAATATGCCGCGGAACATCTGCACGTGCCGCTGGTGGTGGTGATGGGCCACGAGCGTTGCGGCGCGGTCACCGCCGCTCTCGGCACCACCGCCCCGCCGCAGCACATCCTCTCAATCGTCGAAAACATTCAGCACAATCTCAAAGGCACGACCCCCGACGCCAAGGATCCGGTCGACCACGCCGTGCGCATGAACTGCAAAGCCGTGGCCGCCGAAATCAGCAACTCCGAGCCGGTGCTCAAGGAGATGGTCACCAGCGGACATCTGCGCGTTGTGGCGGTACGCTACGACCTCGATGACGGTGCCGTTGAAGGCATCAAATAAAGGATTCTGCTCGCCTGACCGGGGAAATCGTGCCCAGGTCAGGCGGTCAACCATCGTGACGCCTTAAAATGCCATCACGAAATTCAAATTAACCCCCACCTGTTCCAGGGGCTTGGCGATGTCGAGGCAGAATACGACAGTGCGCTCGGACATCGCGCGGAAGCCCAGCCCGACAGATTGGCGGTGGTCACTTTCCCGCAACTGTGCCGGGATATCGGCCACCTCTCCGATATGGACGAATGGCGCTACCCCGAAACGATTCATGCGAGTGGTGCGCGTAAACGTGCAACCGCGGGGGATCACTGAGATCCGCCATTCAGCTGAGGCGTGCCAAGCCGCACGGGTGGCAAAACGATCGTCGAGATAACCGCGCAAAGTATTAAGTGCTGCCAAGGCTGGGCAGCGCCCAGAACGGCAACTCGCCATAGGTGCCCGAACTGAAGGCGCCCAAGGCCAAGGTATCAGTCGGCGGATTTTCCTCATCACCGATGCCGCCATCATGAAACAACCCAGGTAGCGGAATCGCCTGCGTCCCTAGGGCGGAGACGATGCCAGCAACCTGATGGTCCGAACTCGCAAAAGGGCTGTCCCAGGACATCCCCAACTACCAGCCGCGATACGGACTTTCGGCGCTATCGCGAGTGTCACCGCGCAGTCCGGGCGAATCCCGCAGCGAGGTGAGGATAATCCCGCCCATATCGCCAAGCTGGCGAGGACCTATCTCACCGCCGCCGACCGCGAGGAAGTTCGTCGTCCTCCTCCTCGTCGGCTTCCACTGGATAGGTCGGACCGACATAGAGCTCGGACTCATCGGGCTCACGCGCCAAGGCATTGGCGAGGGGATTGACGCTACTATTACGCAGGACTTCCTTGACCGTGCTGCTGCCCGAACCGGAACCGGTGGTCGACTCGTTGACGGCGAGCGACGGGCGCACGGCGGCGACGACCTTCGGCGAGGGCTTGGCCTCGACGCGACGCTCGGTTAGGCGATGGAGGTGGAGATTGACATCGACCTGGCTTTGCTCCGGCATCAGCTCAGCGAAACGGCGGCGCAGGAGCCGCTGACAGAACCGGTTGCGATCGGTGACATTGGGCACCTCCCACATGGTCACGATGGCATCGATGACGATCGCGCGTTTGACCTGGTCTTCGAAGATCCGCACATGGGCCTTCTTGACCTCGGGCTCGCCCTCAATGGCGCGGGTCAGGGCTTCCTCGATGGCCACTAAGCTGACGCTGATCTTGCCGTTGTCGGTTTCATAGCTGATCTCGCGATTACGGCGGATCGACTGGACCCAGCGCATGAGGATCATCAGTGGGCTGGAGAGCAGGATCATCGCCGCCACGCGCACCACCCATCGGCCCTCGACGGTCTTGGCCAGGCCCGCGACCTGATCGACGATCTCTGGACGCTGATCGACGGCCGCGAGAAACAAGCCGAGAACGATCGTGAAGATGTAGAGCAGGATGCGGAGAATGCCGCGCATAGGGAATTTCGACGTCAAACGGTGGGAGTAGGGCAACAGCACACCTGCATAGGCCGCGAACGCAAGACGGGATGAGCCATCAATCGCACACGTCGCAGCCCGCACATACCGACGCAACCAGCGCTTGAGACAGCCGCAGGTGAGTGAGGATCCTCCCACGATGTCCGATCTCCGTCATGATGAACGTTACCAGGCCCGCGGGGTCTCTGCCGGCAAAGGCGAGGTCCATGCCGCCATCGAGCGACAGGAACTCGGCCTCTTTCCCGGGGCCTTCTGCAAAATC
>JBILBP010000326.1:0-3398 GCA_044353645.1 Planctomycetota bacterium
GCAACGCACCTCGATCATGAAGCAGGTCTCTGCCTTGGCAGCCGATGGACTCCGTGTGCTGGGCGTAGCGCGAGGCAAGCTATCGGCAGAGCGCTTACCGACTCTCCAAAGTGCTCTGCACTTGGATTTCGTCGGCCTCATCGCATTCGCAGACCCACTTCGCGAGAATGTGCCCGCCGCCGTGGCCGAATGCCAAACTGCCGGCATTCGCGTGGTGATGATCACCGGCGACTACCCGGTAACTGCTCAGAGTATCGCGCGTCAGGCCGGGATCACCAACGCTGGCGAAGTCATCAGCGGAGCTGAGTTGCTAGGCATGTCGGATGCTGATCTGGCCCAACGCATTGGCGCTATCAACGTTTTTGCCCGCGTCGCTCCCGAGCAGAAACTTCGCATCGTCGAAGCACTCAAGGCCAACCGCGAGGTGGTGGCGATGACTGGCGACGGGGTGAACGATGCGCCGGCTCTCAAGGCCGCACACATCGGCATTGCGATGGGTGGGCGCGGCACTGATGTGGCGCGGGAGTCCGCCTCGTTAGTCTTGATCAACGATGACTTCGCCGCGATCGTCGCCGCCGTGAAAATGGGCCGGCGTATTTTCGACAACATCAAAAAAGCCATCTCGTTCACCTTCGCCGCCCACGTACCGATCGCGGGCTTGTCGATCCTCCCGGTGTTCAATCCCGGTTGGCCGATCCTGCTCCTGCCAGTGCACATCGTCTTCCTCGAAATGGTGATCAATCCAGCGTGCGCATCGATCTTCGAAGCCGAGCAGGCTGAACCCGACATTATGAATCGCCGTCCCCGGGCTCTCGATGAGCACCTGTTCGCCTGGCGAAACGTGGCCCCGAGCCTGCTCCAAGGGGCGAGCGCCCTGGTGGTAAGCGTGAGCATCTTCCTCTATGCCAGAATCGATCACGGCAACGATGCCGCACGGGCCCTGACATTCGCTGCCCTGGTGGCATCAACCATCGCCATCATCATCACCAACCGCTCGTCATCGCGCAGTCTCTTCGCTATTTTGCGCACACCGAACACCGCGCAGTGGTGGGTCGTGCTCGGAGCTGTTTGTTTCCTGGGTTTGGTACTCGCTCTGCCCGTAGCTCGCACACTCTTCCATTTTGCACCACTGCATGGATGGGACCTCGCCATCGCCATCGCCGCGGGATTGCTCTGCGTCGGCTGGCTTGAAATCCTCAAGGCCATGCGCAGATCCGGCTCGGCCCAACCACGTGCGCTAGCGACCTGACTCCCCACTCCGTAAAATCGCTCGCCAAGAGGTCATCCATGCACCGGATCACCTGCGTCTGAGTGGTACATTTTCGCGAGATGGACGTTCGCGAGATGGGCGGCGCCCGCATTTCTTCAAACGATCTTTTTTTTCTTGAAGCTGCCGGTGCCCGTCGATTCCGGAAGCGGGCCGATACCGTGCGCCATTTTCGCTGGCTCACCGAGACAGCTCCGCCACATCTGCACCAACCAGCCGACATCGAAACCAGGATCGTGCTGCGCAACGCGCGTCAGCTGCAACCTGGTCTTGATATGATCGAGGCGCAGCTGCGTCTGGTACAGCATCTCCTCCGGCAGCTGCAAAGCGCCAATGAATAATTCATCGGCGTGATCAAGAGTGAAAGACAACGCGACCCCGGCCGCAGCCGCGAGCGTCTGCAGCCATTCGCCATCGTACTCCGGAGCATCGCTGAACACGTGCATGCCTGCGAGATCGAGCAGCAGTTGGCGCATGACCTCCGCAGGTGACAAGCCTTCGGCATACAGCTGCTCGCGAGTCAAACCGTGCGCCGCAAACGCCCGCGTGTCCCAATGCTTCCACGTCGGAACCGAACGGGGATCGATCAGCAAGCGATGGATCACGCCGTCAGTGTCATTCCACGCCACCGCAATCGGATAGCTCTTAGAACCGAAACCCGACGCCTCGCAGTCGATGAAACAAGGAAACCAGCTGGAGCTCATGACCTAGAATTATGCTCCACCTATGGCAATGTCGCAACCCGTGCACGGCGCAGCTATCCGATTGACTACTTGCTAAATAATATGTAACCGTTTGTCGGTTGACCACCCTGTTGTCTTTCTGCGAGGAATCTCGCGCCCTTCGTGAACCGAGCTGGTCGCCGAGCACCGCGACTTCAGCCACATCACGGCCCGCGCGCCGCTGACGGCTGAAGTCGCCATGCTGCCGGGCCTGGCGAGGCTGTCCTTCAAAGGGCGGAAGGAGATCAGAAAACCTAGGGAAATGTGCCGGCAAATGAGCTGCGCAAAAATGCAGCCGAACAAGAGGGCTGTCAAATGCGCGTGACAGGCACTGCCTCAGCCTCATCCTTGACGCCTGTGACCACGCTTCACCTCATCCTGGGGGATCAGCTCTTCCCGGAACCGAAGATACCGCCCGGTGCGGTGGTATTCATGGCCGAGGATCGAGAACTCTGCACCCGTTTTCGCATCCATGTCCACAAGATCATCCTCTTCCTCTCGGCAATGCGCCACTATGCCGATGACCTACGGGCTGCTGGCCACTCGCTACGCTATGTCGCCATCGACGATCCGACGGCGTGGCCAACCTCCTATGAAGAGAAGATTCTGGCCGCAGTGGCTGCTACCGGCGCTACACGACTGAGGATAGTACGCCCTGTCGACCGCTGGTTCGCTGAGCGCATCCGTCTCTGCGCGACTAAGGCCGGCTGTGCACTCGAGGAGTTACCGAACCCCGGCTTTCTGACCAGCGACACCCTTTGGGATGGCTGGGCAAAGAGTCGCCCGAACCTGCGCATGGCCGAGTTTTACACCTGGCAGCGTCGCCGGCTGGGCATCTTGATCGAACACGATGGCAGTCCTCTTGGCGGGCGCTGGTCCTTCGATAGCGAGAATCGGGAACCCCTTCCGGCTCTGATACCGGTGCCGACAGAGCCGAAGGCACGGACGACAGAACATGTCCGGGCGGTGCAAGGTCTCTGCCGCAAGCTGTTCGCGGACCATCCCGGAGATCCGCGCGATTTCTGGCTCCCCGTTACCCGCGCCGAGGCCCGCTCTTGGCTCGCTCAATTCATCGTCGAACGCCTGCCAAGCTTCGGACCATATGAGGATGCCTGTCCGGCTCGTGCAGATGTTCTCTGGCACAGCGTCCTCACGCCCGCGCTCAACCTGGGACTGATCATTCCGAGCGAGGTGGTCGAGGCCGTCTTGGCCGCTCCCGATGTTGACCTGCCCAGCCGCGAAGGATTCCTGCGTCAGGTGATCGGTTGGCGGGAGTTCATCCGCGGCATCGACCGCACGCACGGCGAGCGCCAGGCTGCCATCAACCACTGGGACCACCGGCGCCGGCTTGGTCCGGCATGGTATGCCGGCAAAACCGGCGTCCCGCCCTGGGATCATTGCCTGGGAGT
>JBILBP010000325.1:0-3398 GCA_044353645.1 Planctomycetota bacterium
GCAGCGCGGCTAACTCGGTCCAGGTCACGCCGTCATCGGACATCGACAGATGCACGGTCGTCGCCAATGACTGGGCCCGCAGCCACACCGGCGCGTGCTTGGCCGGCACGGCCATGGCTCCCGGCCAGGCGACGGCGGCGCCGACGCTCGGCCGGTATTGAATCGAGATGCCATTCCAGCTCACCAGCACGGCGACGAAGGCGGCATCGGCGGCCTGCGAGGTCCGCAGCATGAGGCCGGTCTTCGACCATTGGTCGGGCTGGGTCTGGCTGTCGAGGCGTACGGTCAGCGTCGCATCGCTATCGAGCGGCCGCGAAAAATATTGCAGCTCATCGCTCGGCGCCCACAGGTCCGTGGCAGCTCCCCCGCCCTGGATGGTGACCGTGCCGATACCCGGCACCGTGCCCGCGACCACGCTGCTGCCGGCCAGCGCGGGGCTGCCGATGTCGCTACCCGTGAACGTGGGCGTGGCATAGGTCGCCAGCGCCAGCGCCAGCGCCTCGACCTGCGCCGGCGTGCCGATGGCTCCCGGCACCAGTTCCCGCACCGTGCGCGTCACGCGATCGATCGGGTCGAAGACACGGTACAGGTACCGACCATACGGATCGGACTGGCTGAAGGCACGGCTCTTCTCATCGTAGAAGAAGCTCGTCGTCAGCGCGCGCCCGACGACCGGCAATGTCGTCTCGGCGATGAGCCGACCGCGCAGGTCATAGGCATACTGCGTGGTATCGCCACCACGCGTGCAGGTCGCCTTGTGCAGCGAGCTCCCCGGCACGTAGGTGCAGTCCTCGACCAGCACCTCGGGCGTACCGCTGGCCCACTCGGTGTGCACCCGCCGGCCGGCGGCGTCATAGCCGAAGGTCGTCAGGTGCTGATTACGATCCTGCTTCACCACCTCAAGACCTGATAGCAGCCCAGCGCCATAGGTCGTGAGCTCGGTCGAGGCATCCGCATACGTGGTGCCGATCACCCGACTGCGCAGATCATAGCCATAGCTCACCGTCCGCCCGCTGGCATCGGCGTGCGACACCAGGCGGCTGGCGGTATCGTAGGTGAAGTACTGATGCGCACGGCTGCCGCCGGCCGCGTCGGCGGGCTCAATGAGCTCGATCAAGCGGCCGGCCACGTCGTACGTGTAGTCCGTGCGATTGCCGTTGGCATCGATGGCAGCGTTGGTCAAGCCACGGGCATCATATTCCCAGCGCCAGGTGCTGGTCTCGCTGCCGCTGCCCCTGGTCTTGCTGAGACGATTGCCGTGCGCGTCATAGGTGAAGGTCGTCTGACGACCGACGGGGTCGATCTCGATCAGCGGCAAGGAAAAGGCATTGTAGGAGGCCGTCCTGGTCGAACCGTCGTAATCCGTGAAGCGGGTGACCCGGCGATTGCTCAGATCATAGTCCGCTGAGCGCTGATGACCGAGAGGATCGGTCTGCCCGCGGTGCACTTCGTGGATGATATCGGGAGCGAAGTTCTCGAACTCCGAAAGCACAGCGGTGAACGGATCCTGACCCAGCACGAAATGTTCAGAACGCGCCCGCGCCGTCGGCATGATCGCGGCTTGGGTAACATCATAAAAGACCAGTCCCTGATCCGCTTGCCACCAGTAGGTCGGCGCGGCGGCGGCCGTGGGGCTGATGGGCGCCCCGCTCCACGCCATCAGCACCGTCTCGCCGGCGCCATTGTCGATGCGCCGGAGCTGGCCGACCGTTTGCGGAGTGACGGTGCCATCCGCCTCGATGAACGACGGGCCCGTCCACCAGACCGTCTTAAACTGATGATCGGGCTCAGCCGCCGGATCGCGGATGACGGTCTTCACCTTCTGCAGGACCGTGTCATAGGAGACGGCAAAGGTCGCCGCCGTGCCGTCCGGCAGGGTCACGGCGGTCAGGTCATCGCCGCTATAGGCGAAGCTCGTCGCGGCGCCATTCGGCAGGGTCATGTACGATACCGCGTAATGACCGCCGCGCGCTACGCTGTTGTCATAGGCGAAGGTCGCGAACGTCCCGTCGGCGGCGGTCACGCGCGCGACTTCCCACAGCCGCAGGCGATCGCCGCCGAGATCGGCGGTGCTGGCCGCGGTCGGATAGACATAGGTGATCGCTTCGCGGACCACGCCGGTGCGCTCGGTGATCGCCACCAAGCGCGCCCCGCGATTTCCGGGGCCGAAGCCCTGATCGAACACGGCATAGGTCCAGGTCGTCTGATCGCGATCGGTGATCACCACCGTCGCCGCCTGCAGGCCGCTGGCGGTCAGGGCGCCGTGGATGTCGTACATCCGCGCATCTTTACTCAGCCCGTTCGATTCATGCAGGATGCCATCGTTCAGGGAGTCCGCTTCCGACTGCTCCAGGAAATAGCGCCGCTCAGCCGCCAAGGAAGGATCGAAGAGGCGCAGGACCACACCGGTGCCGTCCGCGCTCGACCAATCCAGGCGCAGTTGCACATCGGTCGAGAGGAAATGGTTCGCGCCAAGACTTCCCGACATCTCGGCATTGCGCGAACGGTAGAAGCGCTTCAGCAACAGGCTCGGCAAATTGCCCGGCACCTCGACGGGGGCGCCACCGCAGGTGAGACATCCGCTCGCGGCGACATGACCGGTCTGATAGACCACCGCATCATGGATGTAGAGACCGGTGAACTGGTTGATCTTTGAACCGCCGGGAGGGTCGATGCATTCCCCGGTACAATCATCCCATGCTTGGCAAGAAGGTGGCGTCGTACCACCATTGTTGCAGGCAGCCTGCGCAGAGGCCATCACCAGCGAGCACAGCGATAGGCGAGCAACCAGGATGGGCAGGCGCATCATCAACTCCGCGAGGAAGTCCCCTTATGCCCTGGCACCTTGGCCGATGTGCAGATGCCGAGCTCATGGGGAATTGGGTAACTACTACTATATTAGCATAATGTTCGCAAGGTAATTATGTGACCAATAGTCCGGCGGATCCCTCCTCTTATATGATCATTCACAGAACCATTCCGTCTGCGGCTCCTGCCGCACGGCGGCCTCGATCGAGGTCATCCCATCGCCCGCGCACAGCAGCTCCTCGATCAGCCGGGGTGGATGCAGGGTCAGTCGCAGTTGTCTGCGGATGAAGGACTCGTCGATCTCCTCGCGTTCAGCGAGGGCCGAGACCGACGGAACCTTTCCCGACTCGATCAGTTCCTGCCAGCGGAAGGCGCGGGCGACGGCGACCGTGAGGGCATCTGTGTATAGCTCGGGGATAACCGGAAACGGCTCAGGGTTGGCGAGAGGCATCTTCGGCGTATTCGCGCTGACCTCACGTTGCCTGGATAGCCGTCCGGGTCTTGGAGTCGATCATGCCTGCCCCATCTCCTGTATCCGCTGATCAGCGGGTTCACATCGTGCTCGCCCTGCTGCGGAAGGAGGACACGTT
>JBILBP010000327.1:0-3392 GCA_044353645.1 Planctomycetota bacterium
CGTGACCGTCCCGGCCAAGGCCGTGCCCACGGCCACCGGCACCGCCCCGGCGGCGAGGGTCTTGGGACGAGTAGCTGATATCCAAGCAGGCAACGGCATAGGTCCACCTTCCTGCGGCCAAGGCGATGCCAATGGGCAGTTGGGGCAAACTATGCACCGGCTGCGAATGACTTGCGCGCACTTTGCTAGAAGATGACCAGGAGAATCAAGGCGAACTATCGATCAAGGTCGCACGCCGCCGGTAGATGGTGGCGAGCCGAGGTTCAGCAGGGAGACCTTGGGGTAGGTGCCGGGCGCTCCCTGTCGTTGTCGGTCAATGGTGTCGGGTCACTGCGCGGTGCCGAAGGCGGCGATCGCCGGTGCATCGTTGAGGGTGCCGAGAAAGGCGACCACGTCCGCGACATCGCCAGGCGCCAGGCGCGGGCGGTCCCCCGGACGCAGGTCGAACGGCGCCTGACGGGTGACATTGCCGCGCAGCGCGAGCGGGAGATCGTTGAAGATCTGTCCAGCCGGATACCAGCGCTGGGGACTCAGGTCACGGGTGGCGTAGAAGGTCACCACGTCGTTCAGGCTCTTGAAGAATCCGTTATGCATGAAGGCCTTTTTCAAGGCGACGTTGCGCAAGGTCGGGACCTTGAATTGCCCAGCGGCGTTGTTCATGCCGGCGGGTGCGCTGCGCTGCGGGCCGGCGAGGCCGAGGTCGAAGAACGTCGCCACGCTGTTCGCCGGAATGGCCAGGTTGCGTGGCACACCCAAGGCCGCGTAGGTATGGTTGGTGAACAGCGAGGCATTGGGATCGGCGACGGTATTGTTGGCGGTATGGCAGGCGGTGCAGTTGCCTTTACTGCGATCGAAGAACACCGCCATCCCGCGCCGTTCGCTGGCCGTGAAGCTGTTCCTACCGCGCAGCAGGTCGTCATAGCGCGAGGTGAACGGACGCTGTTCGGCAGTGCGTTCGTAGGCCTCGATGGACTGGCCGATGGCCGTGAAGGCATCAGTGGTGCGGGTGAAGATATCATTGCCCCACACGCGTTTGAAATCGGCGGCATAGGCCGAGCTCGCGACCTTGGCGACCACTGCCGCCGCCGAGGGATTGTTCATCTCGGCACTCGCCAGCAGCGGTCCGAGGGCCTGCTGCGCCAAGGTGTCGACACGCCCATCGACGAATTGGCCACCACGTGCACGGCTTACGCCGTTGGTGGTGGTGACGCTGAAGGCGGGCGTGAATTGCCCATACATGGTCGTCGGGGTATTGCGCAGGCCGCTCGAACTGGGCTTGCTACCGACCGCCACGCCAATGATCCCGCCATGATTTCCAGCAAAGCCTTGGCGCGGATCATGGCAACTGGCGCAACTGGTACCAGCCGGCTGCGAGAGGTTGACGTCGTGAAAGAGCTGCCGGCCGAGGGCCTCACGACTTGTCGGCGGAAGTGGTGAAAGCGGCGGGACTGGCGCCGCGCTGACCACAGGAACCGGCTCGACAGCGGGGATGCCTGCCAGCGGTTCGCCATTGCCGGCCCCGCCGCAACCGGCGAGGACGGCGAGCACGACGGCCCCCACAGGCATCCTGGCGAAAGTAGGTAACAGACGCATACGGCCTCCCGGGGATGTCCCCTAAGATGAAGAACGCAGTCGTCGCGGAAATTCTACGGACTATTGCCAACACTCGGGCGTCCCCGCTCTCGGACGCTGGCTGATCAGTCCGTGCGACGAATTCTCGATGCAGCAGCAGATGAACACCGCAGCTCGAAGCGCGACTACGGTGCACATTGTTTTCGGATGTTATCGGAGTGGTTGGTGCGTGCTCATCCACTGCAGCGGCGCATCAGCGCGCGCAGCATGTACGGTAATTCCTGGGTGATTCCGACGATTTGAGCGACCTGCTGGGCAGTGCTATGCCGGCGTCGCCGGCGATGTTCATGTGCGATCTTGAGGAATCAGACGAAGTCGCGATCGCTGCCGCGTTCGGCACTTTTGGCGATAGTGGCGGCAACGCTGATGCTAGCGCGGCGTACCTGGGAGATGAGGTCGCCTTGACCGCGGCCTTCGCGGGTGGCGGTGGTAACTTCCTGAATGAGAGTTTCCGGGCATGAATCCAGACGAGGAGTTTCGAGGACTGAGGCGGCAGTACGGAGACTCTGTACCCCGAGGTCGCCCTTCAAAATCTGGCCCCTGGCCCCTGGCCCCTGGCCCCTGGCCCCTGGCCCCCGGCTCCTGGCTCCTGGCTCCTGGCTCCTGGCCCCTGGCCCCTGGCCCCTGGCCCCTGGTCTCGCAAGCGGGTTAGTGTGGTGGGGTGCGGCTTCTTGTTCCATCTACCATATCGATCGTCCTCTGCGTCAAGGCTGCCCGCGCCGGAGCGGCACGGCGCTGCGCGGCCTTGACCCCTGCGCGCGTTCGATCTGGCAGGTTGCACAAGGAGCCTCCCATGGCGAATTTTCACAGACTCCAGATCTATTATCTCGGCCAACAGTAACTGCGCGACATCGCAGTGGTCAGCGATGGAGTACGGTTCGGCGATCTCGCCAATCAACTCCGTCGGTCAGCGATTTCGGTGGTCAGCAACCTCGTCGAAGGCGCCGGTCGCGGCAGCGATGCCGAATTCATTCGCTTCCCGTGTATCGCTCGTGCATCCAGCGACGAACTGTCGGCACAGATCGAAATGCTCGCGGCCATCATCGGTTGCGACCAGACGCAGCTGCTTACCCAGAATCACATCCTGGGCCGCAAGATATCTGCGCTGATCACGGCCCTGCGGCACTGCGGGTGAGCGGGGGGCGAACGATCGGAGACCAGAGACCAGAGACCAGGGACCAGAGACCAGAGACCAGAGACCAGAGACCAGGGACCAGAGACCAGGGACCAGGGACCAGGGACCAGGGACCAGCGACCAGCGACCAGCGACCAGGGACCAGAGACCAGAGACCAGAGACCAGGGGCCAGGGACCAGGGACCAGAGACCAGAGACCAGAGACCAGAGACCAGAGACCAGAGACCAGAGACCAGGGACCAGGAACCAGAGACCAGAGCCCAGGGACCAGGAACCAGAGACCAGAGACCAGAGCCCAGGGACCAGGAACCAGAGACCAGCGACCAGAGACCAGGGACCAGCGACCAGCGACCAGCGACCAGCGACCAGTCATTTTACGCGACATGGGCAAGATCGCCCTGCGGGGTTGGCAGCAGCACGGGCTTTCCGCACTTTCTGGCTCCTGGCCCCTGGCTCCTGGCCCCCGGCTCCTGGCTCCTGGCCCCTGGCCCCTGGCCTCTGGCCCCTGGCCCCCGGCTCCTGGTCCCTGATCGCCCACGTATTCCCTCACCCCTGCCGCGGCCTTCCCCTCGCCACCGGCAACGCCGTCAGTGGATCCTCCGGCCAACTGTGTTTCGGGTAACGT
>JBILBP010000416.1:0-3391 GCA_044353645.1 Planctomycetota bacterium
TCCTTGTTCTGCCAAATGCTGAAATCACGGTCATCGGCGATCTGAATCCGATGCCGGCGCAGCAGCATCTCACCTGTGCCGTCCTCGACCTGGGTCAGATCCGCGGTGCTTCTGGCGAGGATCTGGATCCGATCCAGATCCAACTGCGGGATGATACCCCGCTGGGCGGTGAGCAGCGGCAGATGTGCTTCCTCATCAGGGTTGGCGAACCCGCCTCGCCCGCGAGCCTTGATGATGCCGATTACCCGCAGGGGCATGTCTGCGATCACCACCGTCTCATCCAAGGGATCGCGGTCGGGGAACAGTTTGGTCGCGAGCACCGCGCCAAGAATACACACCGGTGCACCCAGCTCATGCTCCGCCACCGTGGCATGCCGGCCCCGGTCGATGGGCACCTTGGACATCAGGGGATACGTGTGGGTGCTCGCCACCACATCCGCCGTGTGGGAAAGTGAGCCGGCCTGCATCTGGAAGCTGCCACTCAGGATCGGGGCTACCGCCTCGACGCCGGGAAGGTCAACGATGGCCTCGGCGTCGCCGATCGTCAGGGGCCTCGGCGGTCGCCAACGGCCATCTATCTGCTTCCAATCAGGAAAGACAAACAACACCCGGGCCCCGTCGCCATCTAGCTGGGACATCAAGGATTCCTGGGCCCCGCTGCCGATGGCCAGCATCGTCACCACTGAGGCGACCCCGATCACCACCCCGAGCATCGCCAGTAGCGAGCGCAGAGCGTTGGCGCGGAGACTCTGAAGCGCGGTGAACCACAGCATCCACGCCATATCAGGGACTCCGTTCGTCGGCGGCGACCCGGCCATCGACCAGATGGATCCGGCGGTGACAACGGGCGGCCACCGCTGGGTCGTGGGTAACGATGAGGATGGTCCGCCCCTCCTGATGGAGAGCGTCAAACAACGTCAGGACCTCTTGGCCGGTGCGGGTGTCCAGGTTGCCCGTCGGTTCATCGGCAAGAAGAATCGCAGGCTCGATCACCAGGGCCCGGGCGATGGCCACCCGTTGGCGCTGGCCACCAGACAACTGGTTTGGCCGATGCCCCAGGCGATCCCCCAGACCGACCCGGTTCAAGGCCGCCACCGCCTTGTCTCGGGCCTGGGAATCCCGGGCATAACGCAGCGGCAGGGCTACGTTTTCGATCACGTCCAACCGGGCCAGCAAGTGGAAGCTCTGAAAGACGAAGCCGATCCGCCGGCCACGCTCCGCCGCCAGGGCATCACCACTGAGCCCAGCCACATTTCGGCCATCCAGATGGTAGGTCCCGGCATCCACCCGGTCGAGGAGGCCCAGCACATTCATCAACGTGGATTTGCCGCTTCCCGAGGTACCGGTGATGGCGGTCATCTCCCCCGCCGCGATGTCCAGATCCACCCCCGCAAGAGCATGCACGGTTTCACCTCCGACGACATAGGTCTTCATCAGTCCCC
The DNA here is from genome assembly GCA_044353645.1 of Planctomycetota bacterium. GTDB lineage: Bacteria > Planctomycetota > UBA11346 > UBA11346 > UBA11346 > CAIUVD01. The sequence continues at coordinate 1,443 of JBILBP010000416.1, forward strand.
GGGCGTGGATCATTCGTCACCGATCTCCAACTTGGGCCGCCAGCGGCTCGTTCCCTTCTCTGGGATGATCACCAGATCACCGACAGAAACTCCGTCGAGGATCTGCTGGTTCACCCCATCGCTGCCGCCGAGGATCACCGGGCGTTCCTCGTCCTTACCACTGATCCTGACCTGGACGGTGGTCTTGCCCTTAGCGCGAATGATCGCTCCGGCCGGCACGGTAACGGCATCCTTCACGTCCAAGGTCGTCAGCTCGATAACCGCGGACATCCGGGGGCGCAAAGGCAGGTCCAGGCCATCGAGTTGTACCAGAACCTCATAGGTGATGTTCTGTTGGTCTTCAGCCCGGCCGCCCTGGGCGGCGATACGCTGGACCACGCCCAGGAAGCGCCGACCGGGATAGGCATCGGTACCGACGCTAGCCTTTTGGCCGACGGCAATGCGTCCTATGTCAGCCTCGGGAACATTGACCATGACCTGGAGCTGCGCCAAGTCGACCACGTTCATGACCGCGGTCCCGGCACCCACGGTGCTGATCGCAGAGGCGATGATCTGTCCAGCTTCGACGTTGACCCAGGTCACCGTGCCATCGATGGGGGCGGTAACCCGGGTGTCGGCGAGGCGCTGTTCGGCATCGGTGAGGGACAGTTCGGCCTCCTCGACCGCCGATTCTGCCAGGGTCACGTCCCGCCGCCAGCTTTCCAAGAGGCGTTCTCGGGCATCCAGGTCTTGAAGTGCCAGGGTGGCTGCAATCAGAGATGATTCGGCACCTGCCTTCTCCCGTTTTGCGCCATCCGCCTCCTCGGCGGCGGCCAGCCGCTTCTCCAAGAGGATTCCCAAACGGGCAGCCCGTTCGCGGGCATCCTCGGCGACGATGGTCGCCGCCGCCAAGGCCGCGGTAGCCCGTTGCTGTTCAACGCCCAGGGAGGTCACCTCATAGGCCAAGGTCAGCCTGGCCTGCTCCAGACGGGCCTGGGCCGAGGCCACGGCAACCCGGGCCCGCTGGCGGTTGCGAGTCTCCTCGCGGGGATCGAGCTCCAGAAGCAGATCCCCTTTTTTCACCTTGGTGCTCGGCTGCACCGGCACGGCCACTACGGTGCCACTGGCCTTACAGGTGATCTCGATCGTAGTCCTGGGGACGATCCGTCCGGTGACCATGATAGTCTCCACCAGAGGGCGAGTGGCAACGGTGACCGTAGTCTCGGTGGGAGTCGCCGGAGCGCCGGTCTGCCTCATGACATACCAGCTGAGACCACCAAGAAGAAGAAGAACGCCGGCAGCGATGCGGATAAAACGTTTGCGGACTGACACGATTTTGGTTTCTTGGAATTAGGGAGCTCGACAGAAGCACCGGAAGATCATAGGGAGGGACCATGCGAATTGAGAAAAAAAAAGCTCCAACCCAGCATAATGGCGGAAAAAAAACTATAATAAAAGTACTTTTTAATTTTAGAGCCCCGGATCCCCTGCTTCCGCCCAGTCTACTCAGCGTGAAGCGAGCGTTGAAGGCGATGGTGGATGGCGCAGCGCCGCCGGTGGAGCCACTGTTTGCGCCGGCGCAGTCCGTGCCCAACGCGGGGGGTGCTGGTGGCGATCCCGGCGCTGATGGAGAACGGATTATTCCACGAGGTGGGCACGCATCTGCAGGCGCCGCGCGGCTGTTACAGCCTGTTACAGCCTGTACGGTCTGCCGCAACGAGTCTCGCTGCTGGCCCTGCTGACCTTGAACCACGTGCTGGCGTTGGAGCGTCTGCGCGGTGCATCCTGCGGTGAATGGGGCCGCCTGCTCGGCCTCGACCGCATCCCAGAGGTGCGGACGCTCCGCGAAAAGATCGCCGTCATGGTGACGCCCAGCGGTGTTGGCGCCTGGATCGCCTACCGTCAGGCTTCACCAATTCCCCAGCCCACAGATCTCGCGCCGTATCGCGCGGCTGCTCGAACATCTCAAC
>JBILBP010000328.1:0-3383 GCA_044353645.1 Planctomycetota bacterium
CAGCGCCCACCCCCTGTGCCTTGCTGGTGCACAAGGAGCTGGGAATACTAACTTCCCATATCAACATACGTGGCCGTCTTGGCCCCGCCTTTGAGAGGACTGCTCATGCGTCGTTTTCTGCTGCTGGCCCTGCCGGCCCTGCTTCTGATTTCGGCCAGCGCCGGTCTCTTTGCTGAGGATGCTGGGGCTGCAGCTCCTCCCCAGCAGCTGACCTTGATGGATCTGATCTTGCACGGTGGTCCGATCGAACTGCTCCTGATCATTTTATCGATGATCTGCTATTCGCTGGCCCTGCAGTGGACCTTCACCCTGAAGCGCGAAACCTTCATCCCCCCGGGCATGGCCGATGATGTCCACGCCTGCTTCACCGAGGGTGTTACTGATGAAGCTGTGGAAAACGCCCGCAATGCCATCGGCTCGGATACCTCGATGCTCGGCAACATTCTCATCGCCGCTCTCGATAAGCGCGACTTCGGCTACGAGGCGATGAAGGAATCTTCGGAAGCGATCGGTATCTCCGAACATAACCGTTACATGGGCAAGGTCTCGTGGCTGTCGCTCTTTGCCTCGTCAGCAACGCTCATGGGCTTGCTCGGCACGGTGTCTGGCATCATCAAGTCGTTCTTGACCATGGGCTCGAACACCGGTGCCGTCGACCCCAGCAAGCTCGCCTTGAGCATCGGTGAAGCCCTGGTCTGTACTGCCACCGGTCTGGGTATCGCCATCGGCGCCCTGTACTTCTTCTTCATGTTGCGCGCCCGCGTCAATCAGGCCGCCATCGACGCGGGTGTGATCACCGGCGAAGTGCTCGACTACTTCCGTCCGCAAAACCCGCACTGAACCACTCTTGAAGTCAGTCGCCGACCCCCGCCGCTGACATGAACTTTTGCGCCCATCCGTCGTTGAAGCCGGATGGGCGTTGACCTACTTCCCCCAGCGAGGTTGCGATGTCCGGATCCGGACGCCGGAAGTTACGTTTACCGCAGCAGGACGATCATCTCGATCTCGTCCCGCTGATCGACTGCGTCTTCCTCATCCTGCTGTTCTTCATGCTCGTCGGGCGCCTCAGCACCGATCAGCGCACGGAACAGATCACCGTGCCGCCGACCAAGACGGCGACCAAGTTCGAAGACAAGAAGTGGACGCGAGAAGTCATCAATATCTTTGGCTCGACCAAGGACGGCGATCCGCCGCGCAACACCATCCGCATTGGCAATCACGATTTCAATCAGACCGGCGTCACGGATTTCAGCGGCTATGCGGCGATGCGGGCGATTTTCGACAAGGTCTACGACAAGGCCGAGAAATATACCGATCCCAAGTCGGGCCTGAGCCTGCCCAAGGTTATCGTCGAACTGCGTGCCGATGCCGACACCGAGTACCGCGTAGTTCAAGAGATGCAGCAGGTGCTTACCGATACCATCGATCCGAATAACAAGATGCAGGTCAAGAAGGTCGATCCCAAGAACATGAAGCCGTTCGTGAATATCGATTTCACCACCCGTCGTACGACCGACAAATAACGCAATCTTCCCTTCGAACTGACTGAGAAGAAGAAAAGGGTACGACTATGGCCGGAAGCGCATCAGATAGCATGGATGAAGGTCACCTCGACCTCGTTCCGATGATCGACTGCATTATGTTGCTGTTGCTGTTCTTCATGATGACGACCAAATTCACAGCCGAAGAAAAGGCGATATCCTCGCTATTACCGACCGACAAGGGCCAAGCTGCCGCGGCCCAGAAACAAATCGATCCGCCGCAGATGGTCAACATCTGCATCTATCCGGCGGGCATGACCTCGGGCTTTCAGCCCTCGGACTACCTCAACCAGCTGAACAAGCTGCACCTTCCCGGCCAAGTGATCAATGACGCCGTCATTCGCATCGGTAATCGTGATCCGATCACCATCCCCGGCCGCAAGTTGGCCGCTAGTCGCGGCGAGGATCTCCTCGTGATGCAGCGTCTGATTGATCAGATTCACGCCTACGTCGCGGATGAACTCGGCAAATTCGAAAAGCCGGGCCAACCGCGCAACAAGCAGAATGACATCATCATCAACTGCTTCAGCGGCCTGTCCTGGAAGTTCCCGCTGATCGTCTACGACGGCGTGCGCGCCTACGAGGGCAAAGCCGGTAACATCAAGTACTCCGGCGATCCGGCGCAGTTACTCGAAGCCCGGGCGGTAACCTTCTCGCCGCCCCGCATGCGCGACTATACGGCCAACGAACTCGGCAACGAGCTCTTCGAAATCATCCACACCAAGTGAACCACTGAGCCCTATGATCGCCTCTGCACCCCGGACCTGCGGCCCGGGGTGCAGTATTTTCAAAATCCAGTCGCAACTGCCTTTTCCAGGTTGATGACCTGCAACCAGCCCTCGCCGGCTGCGCCGAGTTGAAAGCCGGGCTTGCGCATCTGGCCAAACGGGCGGAGTCCTATCCACACCTGAGTGCTCACGTGCGCGCGTCGTGCCAGCAACCGCCGCCGCGGGGGATCATCACCCGTGGTGCATCGCCGAGATCACGGGCCTCGGCGACGACGATGCCCCAGTCATCGCTCGGTGCTGCACAGCCGATCAGAACCACGCCGGTAAGCCCAGCGGTAGCAGCGGCGGCCACGGCCCCGACCTCGCGGCACACCAACCATCCATCGTCGGCACCAGCATCGTTGAGGGCCACGCGCAAGGTTCTCGCCGTAAACGGCGGACTCACCGGCACGAGCACTACCCCCCGTGCCATCAACTGCGCCAAGATCCCCCGCGCCTGGTCATCGATAAGCCCATGATCGATCAAAAGTGCCGAAGCCATGTTTGACACTATGCGCTCGAACCCATGCATGGAACACCCGGCCAGAGGCACGGGTGCGCGCGAATTCACGGGACTTCACTTACTGCCCGCAACGGGTCCAAAATGCGCCGGAGCCGGCCATCGGGATCGCGGATCTCGACCGGCAGGGCGGCATCCTCCTTGCTGGCTGTGACAAAGGCCGCGGTCTCTGCCCACGCGGAGGCTCCATTGGTCATCCGCACGACGACATCAACGCCCTGATCCCTTCGTGGACCCATGAGCCGATCACTGGGAAAACCATGGTCTATCAGCGCCACATTGCGCGCACGCGGGTGCGGCAGCAGCTCGTCGACCCCCGCGCCTTCGCCGCTGCTCAAATGCGGAAGAGTCAAAATCCACGGACACATTCCCCAAGGCGGAAGCGTCTCTTCATCCCTCATGCTCGCTCACTCGCTCAATAGCCGACCTTCCAGCTCTCTTCAATCTCAAATCGACATTCCCCAACTGCCCACAGGCCGCCATGATCGTCCGCCCTTTGGTGATCCGTCTGCGGACCGGCAGTCCTTCGTCGCGGAGCCAGCCGAGGAAGGTGTC
>JBILBP010000329.1:0-3380 GCA_044353645.1 Planctomycetota bacterium
GCGGGACCCTCGCCGGCGACCGCTCCGGCCACGACGGCCACGACAACCTGCGCATCAAGCGCTACATCGCCAAGTACACCATCAACCCGGCGGTGGCCCACGGCGTCAGCCATGTCGTCGGCAGCCTGGAGGTCGGGCGTATGGCCGACCTGGTCTTTTGGCGGCCGGCGCTGTTCGGCGCCAAGCCTGAGCTGGTGGTCAAAGGCGGCTTCATCGCCTGGAGCCAGATGGGCGACGCCAACGCCTCGATCCCCACGCCGCAGCCGGTGATCATGCGCCCGATGTTCGGGGCCATGGGCCAGGCCGCCGGCCACACCTCGCTGGCCTTCGTCAGCCAGGCGGCGCTGGCGGCAGAGGTCGGCAAGGCCTATGGCCTGCACAAGCGCATCGAGGCGGTGCGCCGTTGCCGCGGCATCGGCAAGGCCGACATGCGCCTCAACGATGCCTGCCCGCGCATCACCGTCGATCCCGAGACCTACCGCGTCACCGCCGACGGCGTGGCCCTCACTGGCGTGCCCGCCACCGAGGTGCCGTTGGCGCGACGGTATTTCCTGTTTTGACCGCACCATGAAGTGGCTATTGCTGCAATTGGCCGATAGCGCCTTTCCCACCGGGGGCTTCGTCCATTCCGGTGGCCTTGAGGCGGCCTCGGTGCTGGGCCTGACCCAGGACCTCGCGGGCTGGGTCAGCGACGGCCTGGAGAACGCCGGCTGGTCGAGCCTGCCCTTGGCGACTGCCGGTTTCGCTGAGCATGCCACCGCCGATGCCGCCGCCGAGGTCTGGCTGACCAATCCCATCGCCAATCGCGGCAGCCGGGCCCAGGGCCTGGGCTGGGCGACGACGGCGACGACGGTCTTCGCCAGCCCCGCGCTGAGCGCCGTGAAGCTCGCCTGCCGCCAGCCGGGATGCGGCCACTACGCGCCGACCTTCGGGCGGGTCTGCGCCCTGGTCGGGCTGTCGCTGGCCGAGATGCAGCGGTTGTTCCTGTTCCTGCACCTGCGCGGCAACATCTCCACCGCCATCCGCCTCGGGCGCATTGGCCCGCTCGAAGCCCAGCGCCTGCAGGCGCGGCTGACCCCGGCCCTCGAACGCGTGTGGGAAAGCTGCGCGCACCTGAGCCTGGAGGATCTCGCGACCACCGCCCCGCTGCAGGATCTCGCGCACGGCCATCACGATCGTCTGTATTCCCGTCTCTTCACTACCTGAAGGTCGTCATGCTCAAAAATATCCGCCCCGCTGCCCCGCTGCCGCACGCCCATTCCCATACCCACACCCACACCCACACCCACGAAGAGTGGGAGCATCCCGGCCACTACCACGAACGCGAAAAACCGCTGCCGCGCAATTACGACGAACGTGCCTATACCGTCGGCATCGGTGGGCCGGTAGGCTCGGGTAAGACTGCCTTGATGCTCCAGCTCTGCCGGCGCCTGCGCGAGACGCACAACATCGCCGCCGTCACCAACGACATCTTCACCAAGGAGGACGGCGAGTTCCTGGTCCGCAACCAGGCCCTGCCCGCCGAGCGCATCCGCGCCGTCGAGACCGGCGGCTGCCCGCATGCCGCGATCCGTGAAGACATCACCGCCAACCTCGGGGCTCTCGAAGAGCTGCATGCGGCGTTCTCACCGCAGCTGCTGCTCATCGAATCGGGCGGCGACAACCTCGCCGCGAACTACAGCCGCGAGCTCGCCGACTACATCATCTACGTCATCGACGTCGCCGGCGGCGACAAGGTCCCGCGCAAGGGCGGCCCGGGCATCACCCAGAGCGATCTGCTGGTGATCAACAAGACCGATCTCGCCCCACATGTCGGCGCCGATCTGGAAGTCATGGCCCGCGACGCGAAAAAGATGCGCGGCGACGGACCGACGGTATTCGCGCAGGTGAAGCACGGCGTCGCTGTCGAGGAGATCGTGGCCTTGATCCTGGCTGCGTGGCAAAAGCGCTGAACGTTGCTGGACGCCAATAAAGAAAACACCCCCGGAGCTGAGCTCCGGGGGTGTTTTCGTATTACGACGGAAACGTCAGATCAAGGGATGACGTACAGGCCTTCGATGGCGATGCCGAAGGTGTCCAGCGCCTTGCCGGCGACATTGTTCTTCTTGTCGTCCATGACGTAGAACAGCTCGTAGTTCAGGCCGAACTGCGAAACCGCAAACGGGTTGGTCAACAGGGCCAACTGGGCCTTGGTGAGGGAATCGCTGTCGTCGGTAGCAGTCTTGCTGGAGAGGTACTGGCTGACCTGGCCGGTAACCGCGCCGGCCACCGGGCTGCTGGAAGGCAGGGTGTAGGTCAAGTAGGCCGCCCAACTGGTGAGCGTGGCATCCTTAGAATTGGTCTCGCCAAAGTTTTCCGCGACCATGTAGAGAACTTCAGCAGCGGCCAGGATAGCTTCCTTCTTGTACTCGATATTAAAGGCACCGTAGTAGATGGAGCCAGCCTTACCGTTCGCATCTTCCCCACCGGCCGAGGGATCGAAGTAGCCTTCAGCATTCAAAGTCAGCTCGGAGGTCGGCTTGAAGACGATATCCAGACCAGGAGAGACGATGCCGGCCTTGCTAACCTTGTTGGCAGCGCCATTGACCTTGTACTCGGAGTTGACTGAGTAGTTCTCGTACTGGGTGCTGTAGCCATCAGCAACGATGGCGGTGATCGTGAGCTTGTCGGTCGGCGCGTAGGCCAGCCACACGCCAGCCGGGTTGACGGTGTACATGTTGCCAGTGAGGGAACCGGTGACGGTCGTCAGGCCGGTGGAGTAAGCACTGTAGTAGCCGAACGGACCGTAGCTCTTACCGGCCGAGACCGTGATCTCGGGGGTGGCTTTAACCGAAGCGTAGGCTTCGACCATTTCCAGCCCGTCTGCATTCTTCGGGTCAGTGGGATCGGAAGAAGTGGAAAAGGAAGTAGACTTGGTCGAGATCAAGGTGTTGACCTTGCCATCGGCGAGCGACCAGCCGACCTTGAGCACTGCTTGCGACGCGAAGTCGGTGGTGCTGGGGGTGGCATTTTCCTTGGAGCTGTTGTTGGTGGTTCCCGTGCCAACGACATCAACGTAACCATCCAGGTTCACGCCTTTGGCGATTTCCTGGGCCGAAGCGGCGGTGACGGACAGGGCGATGAGGCCCAAGGCAGGGACGACGGAGCGCAGATTCATGGTGATTCCTCTGGAGAGGGTGAGTCAGGCCGTTCAGTGGACCCCCACACAGGGCCAACCGTTCGACCCCGCTACCATCCCGCGTGGCGTTTTATCCCCGAAGGGCGCCCTAGCGAAGATGCAGCTGGATGACTGGGCAGATGGCAGAGTTTGAGATGTCTATTGTGATTGCAAATCCTCAATTGGCCTTGTCGTTGTAGTTGTAAGCATAGATCCGAAAAAT
>JBILBP010000330.1:0-3356 GCA_044353645.1 Planctomycetota bacterium
ACTGCCCGGCGGCGATGTCGCGCCCGGCGAACAGGGATTTGCGGAAGACCACACTGCCGGCATCAGCCTGCCCGGGGCCAAAGGCCGGAGTCGCCGCCAAGGCCGCTTCGGCATCGCGCAGCGCCCGCACCTGGGCGGCGAATTCCTGGGGTTCCAGGCTGAAACCGCTATCCGGGCCACCGTCAGCGCGGCGCAGGCAGAGATGCTTTTCCCACAACCGCGCACCGAGAGCGACGGCGGCGATGATCGCCGTGCCATCGAGGCTGTGATCGGACAAGCCCACGGTGCAGCCATAGCGCGCGGCAAGGTAGGGGATGTTCTGCAGGCGGAAATCACCCGGCGCGCAGGGGTAGGCCGAGACGCAGGTCAGCAGCGCCAACTGCGGGCAGCCGCCATCACGCAAGGTCGCCACTGCCTCATCGATCTCGGCGGCGCTGGCCAGGCCGGTGGACATGATCACCGGTTTGCGCGTCGCCGCCACGCGCTGCAGCAGCGGAATGTCGACGACCTCGAACGAGGCGACCTTGTACCACGGCACCTCTAAGGCTTCGAGAAAATCCACTGCCGTCGGATCGAACGGGGTCGAGAAGCAGCGCAATCCGAGACGTCGGGCTTCGGCGAACAGATCCTCATGCCAGGCCCACGGCGTGGCGGCTTCGCCATAGAGGTCGTACAGGCGCCGGCCATCCCACGGCCCACCGCGAATGGTGAACCACTCGCCGGGAGCATTCATAGTGATGGTGTCGGCGGTGTAGGTCTGCAGCTTCACCGCGTCGGCGCCGGACTCCTGAGCGGCGTGGATCAACTCCAGCGCCCGGGCTTTGCTCCCGTTGTGATTGCCCGAAAGCTCGGCGATCACGCTCAGCGGTTCGCCGGCGGCGGGAAAGCGGGTCATAGGGATTCCTCGATGATCAGGCGCAAGCGGAGGTGGCGGCCATCGACCACGTACGGTGCACCGGGATGGCCGACGAACGAGCGCGCGCGCAAGAGGTCGATGAGCTGCCGGCCGCTGTAGGTCGCCTCGGGGTCGATGCGCAGCCGCGCGTCGAGATCGCGCACACGATGAGTCACCGCCCCGGCGAGTTCCGGCTGCGGCTGGGCGATCAACGATCCCGCCAGCCACTGCGGTAGGGCTTCTGCCAACACCGTCGCCGCCGCCTGCATCAGGCGCGTGTACAAGGACTGCGCGTCATCAGCGGCCGCCACCGTTACCGCCTGCTGAGCGAGGATCGGCCCGCTGTCGATGCCGGCGTCGATCAGATGCAGGGTCACGCCCGCCGGTTCGCCGCTGGCCAGGGCCCAAGCATTGGGATGGGCACCGCGGCCATAGGGCAGGTACGAGGGATGCAGGTTGGCAATGCCGTGCGGGAAGAGGTCGATCAACGGTTGGCGGAGGATCTCGCCGTAGAGCACCGAGACTCCGTGCGTCGGCTGACATCCCGCCACGGCGCCAACCTCCGCCTGATGCCAGACGGGAATGCCTGGCGGCAGCGCCGCCTTGAGTTCCTCGCCGGCCCGCTGCCGCCCGGGCGCGTGCAGCACTACGCCGACCAGCTGCGGGGCCAGCAGGCGCAGCGCCTGGGCACCCAGACTGCCATTGACGAAAGCGATTACGCGCGGCACGGCAGGGTTTCCATGAGCTGCACCATGCGCGCGGCACCGCGTCCGTCCACCACGCCCGGCGCTGGCGGGCGGGCAGCGCGCACGGCGGTGGCGACCTCGCTGATGGTGGTCGGCGTCAGCACCGTCGCGAGCTGCTGCGCGCGCAGACCGGCGACGATCGTCGCCTGATTGTCGACGGTGTGGATGGCGACCAGCGGCGTGCCAACGCACAGAGCCTCCCACACCGCTGAGCCGGCGCCGAAGACTGCCGCCCGGCAGGTGGACAAGGCCTCGGCCAGCTCATCGGCGGTGGCCGTCGCGCGTACCGCGACTCCGGGGCGGGCGACAACCTCGCGGCTGATGGCCAGCACCGGCAGCTCGGCGGCCGCGAGCTGCTCGACGATGGTCGTCGACAAGCTCAAATGATCGGTGCCGCCAAGCATTACCAGCACCGCGCCGGTGGCCGACGTGGCCTGCCAGCGCCGCGCCCGAAAAGGCGCGCGCAGCAAGGCATACTGCGGGCCGACGCGGCCGTTCGCGCCATAGGCATCCGCGGCTACGCCGAGGTTCTGATTGAGCACCATCGCCGCTCGCCGCAGATCGCGTCCGGGAACATCGTCGATGACGACTACCGGCGTATCCATGGGCAGGTCATCGCCGGTGATGGCATAATGATCGACTACCACCACATCGCCATGGCAGCGTGCGAGCGCTTCGCGGGGGGGGAGTGCGGCGGGCAGCAGTACCTGCGGAAATCCGGCCCACGCCCAGGCGTGGGTCGAGCCCGGCAGGTCGCGGCAGCACAAGGACACGGCATGGCCGGCAGCGAGCAGGGCCTCGGCCAAAGCCCGCGTACGCACCTGATGTCCGGCGCCCAACTGCTGATCGCCATCGGCGAAAATGACGACGTTCATCGTGACCAAGTCCGCGGATCAGTAAGCGCACGATCAGCCGGCTCATAGCTGGCCAGCTCGGCGCTGATGGCCTCTGGCAAAGGTCCGGCGTCGGCGGCGGTCAGTGCCTCAGCAAGCTGCTGCGGACGATCGACTCCGATCAGCACATGACCGACATCGGGATCATCGAGCAGGGCGCGAAGCGCCAATTGCGGCAGGGGAATCTGCAGGCGTTCAGCGAGCTCCGCGCACTGCGCGCGGGCGTGCTGCAGCCCCGCCAGGCCGGCCGGTAGCTGCGCCCCCTTCGGAGTCAGGACGCCCTGCAGGAACACGCTGCGTACGGCGATGGTCACGGCACGCGCGCGCGCTGCGCCGGCGATCGCGCGCAGGACGCTGCGGTTGAGGATATTGGCCTCGACCTGCACCAGACCGAACCAACCGCTGGTGACCGCCGCCAGCGCGTCATCGATGCCATAGGTGCTGCATGCCGGTCGACCGCAGCGCGGATCAGCGGCAAACTCCGGCCAGATCTGGGCGAAGCCGGTTTCCTCCGCGGCTGAGCGCGTCCAGTTATGCCAATGGAAGACTTCGACCTGCGCGCGGCCGAGGCGCTGCAACGAGCCCGCCAAGGACGTCTGCAAGGCCGAAGCCAGCTCGCCCGGATGCAGACGGCGATCGAACTTGGTCCACACCGCGCCCTCGACGGGCAGCGCCCGACCGAGGCGGGATTCGGCTGCACCATAGGCCGGCGCAGTATCGAAGCACGGAACCCCCGCCGCCCAGGCGCGCCGCAGCAAGCTGATGGCGGTGGCCTCATCGGGGGCGGCGTTGCTGCCATCGGCGGCGGCCAAGCCATAGGCG
>JBILBP010000331.1:0-3355 GCA_044353645.1 Planctomycetota bacterium
TGCCGCCGCGCGTGGCTGGGTCCGCCTCACTGATAGCCTAAGCCTCGAAGCCCGGCTCATGGGCGGAGCCATGGATCGAGATGATGTGATCGACGGTGTCGCCCAGCTCAACTGGCGCCTCATCGGCCCACTGGCGCTCATCGGCGGCTGGCGTCAGGTCACCAGCACGCAGAAGCTCGACAAAGGGGACACCTGGGACCTGACCATCGGTGGGCCGTTCCTTGGCGCCTCAGCTTCTTTTTGAGCGATCCTCAACCAAGGAAGGCTTCGACGGTCGCGACCTGCGCGCAATCGGCCTCGACCAGACGACCGCGTTCCACCCCGTTCTCGAAGAACACCAGGGTGGGGATGCGCGCGACACGCAGCAGCGGATGCAGACGATACGGATGCGCCGGCTGATTCTTCCAGTCAGCGCGCTCGCCCACCGGGCATTCATACAAGACGAGATCTTTGCGCGTGGCGGCGATGATCCGCCGCAACACTGGATCAGCCGTGATGCAGTCCGGGCACCAGCTCTCACCGGTCTGCGGATCTTCAGCGCCGAAGAACACGAACAGCGCCGAACCCTGGCTGGCTACTATCGCCTCAAGATGCGCAGCAGCTTCGTCTGATGTGGTGCAACGTGTGATAGGCATGAAACTAGCATCGGCAGGTTGAGGTCGTTCGCCATGGGCTGTGTCGGCTGGTCCATGTCTGACTCTCCCAGCATCGACTGCATCACTATGACAGTTGACCGCCAGTCTGCCCCTTTAATCATACTCAGCTGACTCCGATGGCTACCTTCACCTTCATTCTTCGTGCATGTCCCGCTGCCGCGAGACCTGCTATCGCTCAGTTGCTGGGCCGAGCCTTCAGCCTGAAGGAAAGTACCTGCGCGTCGATTGCCGACTCCGCACCGATCGTACTCCTTCCAGATATGACCAGCGAAGAAGTCGCGGCCATGCATCTGGCCTTGGCTGGCTTCCCTCGCATCGGGGCCATAGTCGAGTTCACCGCCTCCGCCCCTGAAGAATTGCCGAAGATCGATTGGCCGCGTCGGCCACAGATCTTCAAGCGCGACATCAGTGATCATGTCGCTGATTACCAGATGCCGGTAACCCTCCCCGACGGCAGCATCACCACGGTACTTGCGCTGCTGCTCAACACCGTGCGGAGCAGCGGTCTGGTCAGCGGCGGACAGCCTACCAGCGCTTCCGGAATGCTGGCGTTGACCTCTCGTAGCAGCCAGTTTCGGGGCATCCAACTACCTGAGATCACGCCTTTCGGTGGCGTCCCGACCTTGCCCTCGGAGCCTCCTAAGCGTCCGTCAACAGCGTCGGCCACTACCGTTCCCGCTCCCACCTGGAATTCAGCGCGTCCGGCCGTGCCTTTACCCAACGCCGCCAATGATGACGCCCTATCGCGCTTGAATGAGCTTTTTCCGGAAGACGAATCCAGCGGCTTCGTGCCCAACAATCAAGATATCACCTCGATCCTCAACCGCCTCCTGCCTGATGAGGATTCCGGCAGCAACGGCAGCAGCAGCAGCGTGTTGCGGCCCTCGGGTTCAGGTAGTCGGCCAAGCATTGGCGGCGAAAGCCAGGCGGTTTCGGGATGGGCGGTCTTCCTGGCGAAAATCAGCGACGAAGGTCGCCGCCAAAAGGCTCTGCCGCTGATCGTGGAAATGGCCAAGATCACTGCCCAAGAGGCCGAAGTACTGTCCAAGAAGGTCATCATCCCGGTGCTCAAGGGGGCGACCCAGGCAGATGCCGAAGCCGCCAAGCAGCGCTTCGCGAAGATCGGCATCCTGGCGCGCATCAAGGGCCCGGAATAAACGACCCACCGACTGTGCGCCCCGTGGCGCTGACCTGAGCCCGCCGTGCCCCCGCTCCCCTCGTCTCCAGCGCTATCGCCTGTGCCGCTGTCGCCTCTGCCACTGTCGCCTCTGCCGCTGTCGACTGTTCCGCTGAATGTCTTCGGACTGACCAGCGACGAGCTCGCCTCAGCCGCGCAATTCGCCATGCCCGTCGGCCACGGCATCGCCCATACCCTGTATCCGCAGGTGATGCGCGAGGGACGCTATGCGCCGGAAGGCTTTCCCATCAGCGCCGCCACCGCTGCCACCTGGCACCAGTACTTCCAGGCGCCGTTGCTGAAGGTCATCACCCATCTCGAAGAAGAGACGACCTCAGGGATCACCGCCAAGGCGGTGTTCGCCACCCATGACGGCTACGAGATCGAAGCCGTGCGCATCCCCATGCATGTCGCCGAAGACGGGACCATGGAGCACACCATCTGCATCTCCTCGCAGGTCGGCTGCAAGATGGGCTGTACCTTCTGCGAGACCGGGCGCATGGGCCTGCTGCGCCATCTGACCGCCGGAGAGATCGTTGCTCAGGTGATCACTGCCCGCATCGTGCTGGGGTGGACACCCAAGAACATCGTCTTCATGGGCATGGGCGAGGCGCTCGACAATTGCGATCACGTCATCCAGGCCCTGCAGGTGCTCACTGATCGCCGCGGCCTGCACTACAGCCAAGAGCGCATTACCATCTGCACCAGCGGCCATGCCGAAGGCATCGCGCGCATCGCCGCCCTTGGCTGGAAACGACTCAACCTCTCGCTGAGCCTCAATGGCGCCAGCGACGAGTTACGCTCGCGGATCATGCCGGTCAACCGCAAGACCCCGCTGGCGGAATTGCAGCGGATCCTGGCGGCTTATCCTCAGCGCCGCAATTTCACCCTCGGAGTCAATTACTGCCTGCTGCCGGGGCTCAACGATACCCGCGCCGATGCCGCCCACGTCGCCGCCTTCTGCCAGCCCTTAGGCCGGGTGTTGCTGAATCTGATCCCCTACAATCCCGGCAATGCGCCGTTGACGCGGGCACCCAGCGAGCTCGAGGTCGACACCTTCCTCGGCTGGCTGCGTGACGAAGGGCTGCCGGTCCGCAGACGGATCACCAAAGGGCGGACGATCATGGCGGCCTGTGGGCAGTTGGGGAATGTGGATTTGAGATTGAAGAGAGCTGGAAGGTCGGCCGTTGAGCGAGTGAGCGAGCATGAGGGATGAAGCGACGCTTCCGCCTTGGAGAATGTGTCCGTGGATTTTGGCTCTTCCGCATTTGAGCAGCGGCGAAGGCGCGGGGGTCGACGAGCTGCTGCCGCACCCGCGTGCGCGCAATGTGGCGCTGATAGACCATGGTTTTCCCAGTGATCGGCTCATGGGTCCACGAAGGGATAAGGACGTTCATGTCCTCGTGTGGAAGACCCTTGGAGCCGCCGCGCGGGCAGAGGCCGGGGCCTTTGTCACAGCCAGCAAGGAGGATGCCGCCCTGCCGGTCGAGATCCGCGATCCCGATGGCCGGCTCCGGCGCAT
>JBILBP010000332.1:0-3347 GCA_044353645.1 Planctomycetota bacterium
CTTGTCTTGACCATTCTCGGGGGCTGCGTTCACTAGGCTCACGAGCTTAGGAGCGTGCACGGTGAACAAGGACGTCCAAGGATTGATCGTGCGTCTGGCCACGGTCGAGGATGCGACGGTCTTGAATGAGATGATCGCCGCCTTCGCCGCCTACGAGCGCCTACCCAATCACTCGACCGCCGAATCCCTGCACCACGAACTCTCGCGGCCAGATCGCGTCATCGAGGCGCTGATCGCCTTTCTCGACGGCAAGCCCGTGGGTTTCGCGGTCTTTTTTCCAACCTATTCGACCTTTGTCGCCAAACGCGGCATCTACCTCGAAGATGTCTACGTCAAAGAGGAGTACCGCAATCGCGGGGTTGCCACCGGCCTGCTCAAGACCCTCGCCAAGATCGCCGTCGAGCGCGACTATGGCCGCGTCGAGTTCACCGTCTTGCTGTGGAACACGGTGGCGATCGAATTCTTCGAGACTCTTGGGGCGACGCCGACCAGCGCCTGGACGACCTACCGTCTTACCGGCGAGTGGCTGCAACGACTGGCGAACTAGCCTCGTCGTCGAATCTCGTTGTTTCCCTCCCCGATCGTCATGTCCCTCCCCCGGCCGGCCCTGCCACCTGAAATCCTCGCTCGCGACGCGCTGATCCGCAACGAGGTCAAAGTCAGCAAGGTCCTGACCAGCGCACATCGGGCAGTGGTCTTCACCGTCCAGAAGCGCTATGTCGAGGTCACCGATCTCGCCAATTACGTACGCGCGATCTGCCCGCGGTACGAACTCGAATTTGTGCACCGCTGGTGCGCCCAAGGGCACTGCACCGTCGATGGGGTCATCGCCCGTGGTGATCAGGCCCTAACCACCGGGCAGAAGGTCGTGCTGCTGGTGCCGCTGCCGCCGCCCGATCCGACCTACGTCGTGCCACCACTTGATTTCGTGTGGTGCGACGAGCACCTCGCAATCGTCAACAAGCCGCCGGGGCATCTCGCCCATCAGGCGGGGGCGATCATGACCGGGACCCTGCTCAACCAATTGCAGGACTGGGCCCTCGCCCACGGCCGCGACCCTCGCGAAGTCCGTCTCGTCAACCGCATCGATCGCGACACCAGCGGCATCGTGCTGGTCTCCTGGCGTCTCGAAGCCCATGTGGTCTTGTCCCGGGCCCTCGAAACCCGGGCCCTGCACAAGGAATACTGGGCCTTGTGCGCCGGCTGCCCGGAGCCTTTGAGTGGCGACTGGCGCGACCCCATCGGACCCGGCGACCCGCGCTCGATCGCGCACGTGGTGCGCGCTGACGGCAAGGCCAGCCATACCGAATACCACGTGCTCGACAGCGTCAGCGGCCCGGCCGGGCACTACAGTCTGCTGCGCCTGGTCCTGCATACCGGACGCCAGCATCAGATCCGCATCCATGCCAGCCACCATGGCTGCCCGCTGATCGGCGACTGGGTCTATGGTTCGCCGTGCCGCGAATTGTCGGGCCAAGCGCTGCATGCCGCGGCCCTCGCCGGCGCCCATCCCGTCACCGGCGAGGCGATGCAATGGCAGGCGGCCCTGCCGACGGTATTCAGCGACTTATGGCAGCATTTAAAAGTCGGTGGCGCCCCGACGCCCTGCGCGTTGAATGCGGCCCAGGCCGGCAAGCTCGGTCTGACCCCTACCGATTCCTAGGAAATCCATGTCTGCCATCCACGCCCTGGCTTCGGCCACCGCCAATCCGCTGATCATCCTCACGCGCCTATTGTTGGGCCTGTTCTTCATCTGGCTCGGCCTGACCAAGGTGATCCCCGGCTGGAGCATCTACGAGAGTGACAGCACGGTGCTCATCGCGACCTTCGCCGAGGGCAAGATCGATGGCCTAGTAGGCCTCTATGTGCTCGGTGGCCTGCAGATGGTCACCGGCCTAGCGCTGTGCATCGTGCCGGCTTTAGAGTTGTCGTTCGTCCTCCTCTGGCTGCTCCTCGGTATGTATGTGGCGCTGTTCGTGCTTCACGCGGCCTCACTGCACGCTGGCGACGGGCTGCCCACGCCCCTGGCCCACCTCATCCTGCGCAATGGCTTGCTGATAATGGCCGGGCTGGCGATCGCCGCCCATACCATCAGGGTCAGCCAGCCGAAGACCAAGCCCGCGAAATAGGTCCCTGGTTCCGTTTGCCGGCGAGCGCCTATACACATCCTCCGATGCGATTTCTGCTGTTCATCTGTGCGTGCTTCCTACCAGCGACGGCCTCTTCTGCAGCCGAAGCTGCAGCCGCTTCAGCAACCGGATCTGCGGCTCAATCGCCGGCAGAATTGGCGGATCTCACTATTCGCTACGTGAACAATGATGTCGTGACTATGGGCGACGTGAAATTTCGCAATGACATGCGCCGCGTCGATGCCGAACGCAGAGGCCTGGTCCTGCCAACTACGACACAGCAATGGATCGACTTCAGTGGGCGTTCGCTGGAGGATATTACCGATGACCTGCTCCTGGAACAGAAGGCCAAGAGCATGGGGATACAAGCCGATCATCAGGAGATCGTCCTCGAAGTACTGCAGAAGGCCAAGCTCTCGGGCCAGGGCCTGTCGCTGCGCGATCAGGCCGTACAGCGCCGCTTCCTTGAACGCCAGCGTACCATCGCACGCATCACCGGCTGGTATATGTTGCTGTCGCCACAGTCCCGTCCGCTCGATCTGCTGGCGATCTACCAGGCCAATGCCAGCAGCTTCAACCGTCCGGCGCAAGCGCACCTGCTGCAAATCGTTATGGGCCCGGCGACCGCCGACGAGCGCGCCGCTCTGCGCCTGGCCAAGGCCGCCCTCCTGCGCAAGGCGCAGACCGCCACCGCGCCGGCGATCAAGGCCATCGTCGACGCGCGTCTAACAGCATTCCTCAATGCCGATTCCGCCGGCCAGGCGGGTGAGCTCACCGGCCTGGTCAACGACCTCGCAGGCCTCGACCGCGAAGCCGTGACGGCCTCCGCCGAGGCGGTCACGGACGGCGCCCTGCTCACCGAAGCCAGCGCGCTGCTCGCCCGCGAGGCCGCGCTCCTCGATGCGGCGCAAGTACGGGCCCGGCTCGAGGACGTACGCAAAAGCTTGCTGGACCT
This sequence comes from Planctomycetota bacterium, assembly GCA_044353645.1. Lineage (GTDB taxonomy): Bacteria > Planctomycetota > UBA11346 > UBA11346 > UBA11346 > CAIUVD01. The sequence goes on from JBILBP010000332.1 coordinate 3,085, forward strand.
CCGCGGTGAAGCTCAGATGGAGGCCTTCCGCAAGATCGCCAAAGAGGTCAGCCAGGGTGCGGCTGCCGGTCGCGGTGGCGACATCGGCTGGGTCGATCCCAGCCAGTTTACATCCGAATTCGCTACCGTGGCCTTTGCCCTCGAGCCCGGTGCGGTATCGACACCATTCAACGTCGGTACGACGTGGTGCCTGGTGCTGTGCGCAGAGCGCAAGGCCGCCCAGATTCGAACCTTTGACGAGGTCAGCGGCGAGATCGAGCGTG
>JBILBP010000333.1:0-3336 GCA_044353645.1 Planctomycetota bacterium
TGCTCGCCGACCGCCCGCAGGCCTATGGCAACGACATCCTCGATTCGTTCACCGGCCTGACCAACTCCGCAAAGAACGCCGCCACCCTGCTGCCGGCGCCGACCATCGGCGACATGCTCGGCCATTTCGGCGACACCCCGATCATCTCCATCGCCGCCGGTCCCAGCTTGCGTCGCCATCTGCCGCGTCTGCGCGAGCTCCAACATCGCTGCATCCTGGTCGCCTGCGACGCGGTCTTGCATGGTCTGCTCGATGCCGGCATCGATCCGCACTTCGTGACCCCCCTGGAGCGCGTCGACCTGATCATCCCCATGCTCACCCGCGCCGGCGAAAGCCGCAGCATCTACGCCGGCCTGCCGGTGTGCCCCGCGGAATCCGTCGCCAATTTCGGTCCGCAGCGTGCTATCGGCCTGTACTGTGGCGATCGCCTGTACAACTGGCTCGATCCCAAGGTGACCACGCGCATCTCTACCGGTCTGTCCACCGGCACGCTGTCGGTCACCGTCGCCTCGGCGCTCGGCAGCGGACCGGTGTACCTCGTCGGCCACGATCTCTCGCGCGACGAGCAGGGCACGCACTGGGAAGGCGCCGATTACGCCGGCAAGGATTGGCAGCGGGTGCATAGCTCGGTGACCCAGGACAAGCCTTTCGGCTCAGGCTATGAAGAGCGACTGATCCGTGGCAACGACGGCGGCTGGGTCAAGTCGATCGCCTGGTGGGATCGCTTCCGCGATGACATTTCGATCGAGGGCCACAATCTTGCCCTCGCCGGACGCACCCTCTACAACGTCAATGCCCACGAGCGCATCTGCGCGCTCATCGATCACACCGAGGCCGCGCCCCTACCCGATCCGCAAGCGCTGCCCTTGCTACCGCCGCTGCGCCTGCCGGCGCGCGACGATCGCCGGCTCCTCGATTGGCGCCGACGGGTGCAGAAGCTGCCCGAAGACGGCTTGGCCTTCGCCACCCATTTTAAGACTCTTCGCGATGATCTCGCGACCGCCCGCAGCCAGCCACCGGCGAGCTGGGATCTGGCCGCCTTCGCGCGGCGCATCGATCTCGATTCCGGGGTCTCGGAAGGCAATCGCATGGCATTCAGCTACGTGCTGCGCTCGGCCCTGCATAACTGCAACGCCGAGATGCATCTGCGGCGGCGCACCGCCTCGCCGGGGCGCTCGGGATGGAATACGCTGGCGACCATGGGCGATCTCTGCGATGCCCTGCTCTTGGCCATGGGCACCCTGCAACAGGGTCTTGAGGAGATCGCTCATGAGCAGCGCTGAACCAGCCACGGCGCCGGCACCAGCCGGGGCGCACCTCGCCAGCGAGGGTCTGCGCCGCTTGCGTACGTGGATCAACGCCCAGGGACTGAACTCGCAGGATCCCGGCCAGGCGATCCGCGATGAGTTCCAGCGTACCGCCCTGTCGGCGACGGTGCGGCGGATGTTCTTCTTTGGCGTCGAGTCCTCGCTCGCCCGCTACAGCGCTCGTGAGCTGCTGCAGTTCCAGCTGATCATCTCAGGTGAGTTCGCGATCTATTTCGCGCGCATCACCTGGAGTCGCGCCGTAGTCGAGGATGACGGCCCGGTGCTGCAGGCCCTCGCCGACAGCAGCATGGTCGATGAACAGGTGGCGTGGACAACGCAGTTGCCGGCCACCGCCGAGGGCCTCACCAGCGAAGAGCTACACGTCTGGCGGCTGCTGCAATGCCGCCGCGATCCATCGCTGTTCGCGGTCGACTGGCTGTGGGCGATCAGCGACGAGCTGCCGCGCCTCGGGGCGGCCATGGTCTTGGCGGTGCTGCCGCAGCGCCCCGATTGCGCGCTCAGCATCGGCCAATGGCTGCAACGCCACCCGGCGGTGCTCGCTAGCGTCGAGACCGATGAGCTGCTGAGTACCTTGGTCAGCGTCAGCGCCGAGCATCCCCAGACGACTCTCGCTCCATTCGCCGGCTGGTACGCCGACCGCACGGTGATGGCGGCGGCGGAGTGGCATCTCGAACACGGCGAAGCCAACGCCGCCATCGATCTCTGCCGCAGCCTCCGTCCCTATGGCCCGTGCTTCGAGCAGGCACACCTCGTCGCCGGCCTCGCCGCCTGCGAACTCGGCGACGTCAACCGCGCCCAGGACATCTGGCGCAGTATGGAAGCCGGCGTCCGCGCCGATGCCCTGCACCTACGCCTGGCCAGCCTGCGTCCGGCGCTGCTCAGCGACGAGGATGCCGAGCTGTTGGTACGGCGGATCCCCGACGATCGCCCGCAGTCCTTCTTCGCCGCCATCAAGCTGCTCATCGAGCGCGGCAGCTTGGCGACCGCGCGAGCCATCGGCGCGCAGCGCGGGAGCGAATTCCCGCAACCAGAAATCCAGGCGCTGATAGCGGTACTCGGCGGCAGATCGTGAACACCAACCAAGCCACGACCTTTGCCGCCGGGGAAGGCGATGCCTGGTATACGCGCAATCGCAGCCATCTCGCGGCCTACGACCTCGCCCAGGACCCGGTGGCGCGAGCTCTCGTTGCCGCCGGTTTACAGCCGCGCACGATCCTCGATCTCGGCTGCTCGTCGGGAACGCGACTGGCCACCCTCTGCCGCCACTACGGCGCCGCCGGCACCGGCGTCGAACCCTCGGCGGCGGCGATCAGCGAGGCCCGCGCCCGCGATCCGCAGCTGACCTGGCACGTCGGGACCCTCGATGCGCATCCGCCGTTAGCGGGGACTTTCGACGTCGTCATCGTCAGCTTCGTCCTGCACTGGGTTGATCGCCGGCGACTGCTCAGCAGCCTCGCCGCCGTCGATGCCGGCGTCGCCGAAGGCGGCTGCCTGGTGATCTCGGACTTCCTCCCCGAGCATCCCCTGCGCCGCGAATACCACCATCTCGCCGGCCAGGGCGTATTCACCTACAAGAACGATTATCCGGCGATGTTCCTGAGTACCGGCCTCTATCGGCCGTTGCTGCGTCAGACGCTGGATTATCCGGGCTTCACGCCGGCTGTGCCAGGCACGGCCGATCGCGCCCAGGTGGCGGTGCTCGAACGCCTGCCGGCGAGCGCCATCGCCAGAGGTTGATCTACTGTTCGCTGAACAAGTCCCAGGCCAGCGGCGTGCCGCGCGCGATCGCCTGGGCGGCGACGCGGCCCAGCACCTGCGGCAGCTCGCGCGGTGGCAGGCCATTGCCGGGACGGACGCAGCGTACATCCGCTGACGTGAGGCACTGCCCGGCGGCGATGTCGCGCCCGGCGAACAGGGATTTGCGGAAGACCACACTGCCGGCATCAGCCTGCCCGGGGCCAAAGGCCGGAGTCGCCGCCAAGGCCGCTTCGGCATCGCGCAGCGCCCG
>JBILBP010000334.1:0-3329 GCA_044353645.1 Planctomycetota bacterium
TGCGATAAGATTTCTCAAGGTCTGACTCTCGGTCGAAATCAGTGGGTAATTGCGCGTCAAGATGGCACATCAACGTCTCGGCCCAGAGGCCAAGCCACGGCTCACCATCACCCTTGGCTTCGTCCCACCCTGCGACGTGCAACGCACGCGATTCGACCCTGAGTCGGTTTTTTCTACCCATAGCAGGCACTTCCTGATCGCCATGGCGATGCGTGGGTGCGTACTTCAATGCTTGATTAGCATCGGCCATTTGTGTAGACATTAGTAGTATGGATAAAATAGGTTGTCTTCCAGGACTTCACACCGTGCTCGCCGGCGCTCTCTTTGTCGACGCGTTCCTGAGCAGCGCACTCGTCGCAGTTGAAGAATACGAGCCGCCACGCGCCCTCGAGGTCCAGAACCAACGACTAGTGCCATTCTTCAACCTCAGCAAGAACGAGCAGCTCACCTTCCATCCCTATGCTTCGGTCGGTGGCGGCTATGACAGCAATGTGCTGCTCGATAGTCCTGGCCAGGAACAAGACGATACCTTCGCCCAGGGCATCATTGGCGCGCAGATCGATTGGGAACCCGCCCCCATCGATCGGCTGCAGATCAGGGGCGAATACAACCGCACCCGCTATCAGACCTACGATGCCGAGGCCGGCGTGCGCGGCGGCAGCCTGCAGCTCGGCTATCATCACGAAGGTTTGGTCTGGGCCGGCTTCGTCACCGGTTCCTGGCGGCGCATCAACGACGCACTGCTGAGTACCAATGAGCGGGCCTTGGTCGAAGTCTGGAACAGCGAAGGTCGCCTCGATTACCGCACCTTGACCACACGCAGCTCCCTGGGCGTGACCTGGGCCCGCGACGATTATCTCGATGGCACATCGTCCTTCACCGAGACCAGCCGCGACAACCAGCGCTATGAGCTCTACGCCCGCTTCGCGCATGAGCTCACCGATAGCGATAGCATCTATGTGCGCACCGGCCCGACGCGCACGATTTACCAGGAGCAAACGCAATACGTCGATAGCAGCGGTTGGTTCGGGGTCGTGGGCAGCGAACTCGCCCTTGGTTCGCTGACCACTCTCACCGCCGAAGGCGGCGTCGTCTATCGGGATTACGCCCAGGAATTGCCCAGCAATCCGACCTTGACTGGCCACATCCTGTGGGCGCCTCTGGCCAACATCGAAGCCACCTATCTCTACGAAGAGCAGAGCTGGATCCGCGTTACCGCCTTCAGTTCGCTGATCGACAGCCTTTCCCAATCGTATGGCAGCTATTATTTCGGCGGCCGCCTTGACGTCCGCAAGCGCCTGCTGACCAATGCCGGCCTCGTCGGCACCATCGCGATCAGCGAAAACCGCGACGTCGATGCGGGCGCCCTACCTCGTGAATCCGCGGTGGTCCGAGCCTTCCGCGGTGGTGGCGAATACGCTCTGCGCGAGGGTCTCGGCATACGCGCCCTGGCCGGCTATGAGTTCTCGACCGCCGACATCGCCGATGCTTATCAGCGCTGGATCTTCTCGGCCTCGATCAATGCCGCATTCTAGCCGCCGTCCATGCACCTAGCCCGTCTCGCCGCCGCTGGCCTGCATGGTGTCGATGGCTATGTGGTACAGGTCGAAGTCAGCCGCATCACCCCCACCTGCGGCATCGGCCGGACCACGGTCGTCGGCCTTCCCGACCACGCCGTCCGCGAATCGATCGAGCGCATCACCCCAGCGCTGGTCGGGGCGCATTTGAGCAACTCACCTGCCGATCACGTGGTAGTCAATCTCGCGCCGGCGGATCGCCGCAAGGAAGGGCCGGTCTTCGATCTCGCCATCGCCCTTGGCCTGGCCGCCACTGCCGAAGAAAACCACCTCGAACTTCCCAACGATACGCTTTTTCTCGCTGAATTAGCCCTCGATGGCAGCTTGCGACCGGTACGTGGGGTGTTGTCAGCGGTGCTCGCGGCACGCTTGGCGGGCCTCAGTCATGCCGTGGTCGCCCCTGCCAATGCCGCCGAAGCCGCCGTCGTCGGGGGCATCGCCGTGCATGCACCGGCGACCTTGACGCAGTGCGTTGCCGAGCTGCGCGCAGGGTTGACGCAGACCACCATCAGCGCCGTTCTGGCCCCTCAACCGCCCATGCCCGAAGGCCCCTGCCTCAGCGAGGTCCGGGGTCAGGACCATGCCAAGCGCGCCCTGACCATCGCCGCCGCCGGAGCCCATAATTTGCTTTTCATCGGCCCGCCAGGTTCGGGCAAGACCATGCTCGCGCGCCGCCTGCCGGGCTTATTGCCGCCGATGACCATCGATGAGGCCCTCGATGCCAGTCGCGTCCACTCCGTCAGCGGCTTGTTGCCACTCGGCTGCGGCCTGTTGCAGCAACGGCCATTTCGGGCACCGCACCATACCGTCTCGGGTGTCGGCCTGATCGGCGGCGGCTCGCTTCCACGTCCTGGTGAAGTCAGTCTAGCGCATCATGGCGTGCTCTTTCTCGACGAACTGCCGGAGTTTCCGCGGACGGTGCTCGAAAACCTCCGCCAACCGCTGGAAGACGGTTTTCTCACCATTAGCCGGGCTGGCGGACGGATGCGTTTCCCGGCGCAAGTAAGCCTGGTGGCGGCGATGAATCCATGTCCATGCGGCTACCTCGGCCACCCTACCCGCCGCTGCGTCGATCACGCCGATACCATCCACCGATATCGTAATCGCATTTCCGGCCCGCTCCTCGATCGCATCGATCTGCACGTCGATGTGCCGGCCCAACGCGCGGCATTGATGCTCGCTGGCAGCGACATGCCGGATGGGGAAACCAGCGCCCAGGTCGGAGTGCGCATCGCCGCCGCCCGCGCCCGCATGCTCGCGCGCCAAGGCTGCGCCAACGCGCGCCTCGATGCCCGCGGCCTGCGCTCCTGCATCAATGCCACCCGCGAATCGCTGCAGCTGCTGGTGCAGGCGGTCGAAGAGCTTGGACTCAGCGCCCGAGCCCATGACCGCTGCCTGAAAGTCGCTCGCACCATCGCCGATCTCGAAGGTCGCGAAGCGGTACACATCAATGACATGGCCGAAGCCATCGGCTATCGCGTGCTTGATCGGGTGACGTCGTGAGCGCATCGCCTTTAACCGTTGTCTCGGCTTCAACCCGCTCAGTGGAAGCGCACGTGATTCCGGGGCTGGAATAATTGTAACTATGTAGTTAGGATTTTTTTCAGAAAATAAATGAGGACAGGCTTTGCAATGGCCACTCTTTACCTCATTTCGGAGCACCGCCGATATAACCGGATAACTCTTATCATTTGACTAGGCATAACAGTAAGTTATACGGGGCATCGAATTTTTCGCGAAACTTACACCTAG
>JBILBP010000051.1:0-11085 GCA_044353645.1 Planctomycetota bacterium
TAACGCACCAGGGGCGCGGCCGGTGCAGCGCATCCAGGCGGGATCGAATGGTTCTCCAGGAGACGGCGTCAAACGCTCGGCCCCCTGATCATCTAGTTCCTGGCGGAGCCGCTGCATTAGCAGTCGAGCGCCATCGCAGCTCGCCTGCAAACTGCGTTCAAGCGCATCGCGCCCGGGCAAAGACTGGCCCCACCAGGTGCGTTTCGGCAGCCGCGCCAACACCCGCACACGATCTTCGTCGAGCGCGCGGTGATGGCGGGTAGCACTATCGCACGCCTCGATCACGCCACTGAGCAGCCGTCGTTGTTGGGTGTCGGCGGCACGACGCAGGCCGTCGGCCAACGTCAGCAGTCGAGCATTCGACTCAGCCGTGGCGACGGTGCCGGCAGCGGCGGCGGCGGCAGCCTCGGCCAAGCGCCGCAACTCCTGATTCTGTCGCCGGACTTCACTGGCGAGACGTTCGTTGGTGGTCAGCAGGTCATGCAGACTGGGCAATTGATACTGTTCCCACGCGGCCAACAAGGCCGGGGGCCAGTTCGCAAACAGGTCGCTTGGCAGACTGCAGGGCTCGTCTTCAAGAGTGTCTTCAAGAGCGTCTTCGTCACCCGCAGCTTCGGCATCGAGGTCCTGGTCTTCAGCCGACTGGTCCTCCATGACAGGTTCTTCATCAGGTAGATCAGACATCGCCCAGCTCCCAATCAGACAAGGATACACATTCCCGGATGACGGCTTCGCACTGCGTGGGATCCAGTAAAGAGCCGGCATCCGTCGGCGCCGACGGTGGCTCTGCGATGTAGCTGGTCATGGCGGTGAAGCGCAGACGTTCGCGGGCAGCAGGGCTCCGGATGCTGGCATAGGCGGCATTGATCTGCGCATCGGCGGTGCCGGCGCGGACGCGATCGTGATAGGCCGCTCGCACCGCTGCGTCATCGGCGTCGGGGCGGATCCCCAGCAACATGAAGGGATCGCTGACTGATTGGCTGGCTGATTGTCTCATGATCGCGAAACCAGATGGTTCAGCCGGGTGATCATCACGGCAATGGCACTGGCGGTGGAGAGATCGTGCATGCGGTTATTGTGTTGTGCCAGGAGGCTGAGCCAGTCGCGAACCGCGGCTCGTTCAACGGGGAGGATGCGCTCCGCGAGTCCGGCAGCGTCCGTGGTGGTCGGGATGCCCAGCGAGGGAATGAGAACCAGCATGCGCATCGACATGGCCGCCCCATGCGTGGCACGAAAAGACTCATAGGCGGCGGCTGGAAGGAGCAGCGGATCACTGACGAGACGCGCCTTGGCGGGCGTCTCGGGCTGCGGAATTAACTTGGGCTTCTTCTTTTTGCTTGGTGCTCCAGCATCGCCGCTCCGCGACGTATCGCCGGTGGGGGACTGTTGGCGCAATAATTCCTTGAGCCGTTTCTCGAACTCCGCAAAGCTCGATCCTGATTCGGCGTCATCTTCGGAATCGAAATCATCATCGAAACCGAAGTGTCCGAAATCATCGTTGTGATTCAGCCAACTTGCCATTTCGGCATGCTCAGGAGCCTCACGGGGGATCAGCGACAGAGCGCGATTCCAAGCACGTGCGGTCATCTGGTAGTCATTGCGCAGTCGAGCAAAAGCACCGATATGGAACCACGAACGCCAATCGCGGGGATCCTTTTTCTGCCAACGGGCAAACAGCTCATCGGTCGAGGTCAACCGCATGGCCAGTCGACGCTGATGTCGACGCAGCAAGCGGTGCAGTCGTTCGCGATCGATGAGCAATTGATCGATCTGCGACTTCTTCAGGTGACCTGAAGCCATGCAAGCGAGGATATCGAGCGCTTCGTCTTGGCCCAAGGTTGACAGATCGTTGGCCTTGCCTTTGTTCGCCACCACAAGGATGGCAGTGGCCATCGGCCCAGCCCAGCGGGCTTGCACCGTAGCCACCGCTAGATTCCCGGTTTCGACTCCCAGGACGGCGAGGTCCACATCGTCACCGAGGACGCTGCTGAGCTGGGCAAATTCGTCGCTGACTTGGCGCTTGGCGCGCAGCTCACGACGGGCTGCGGCAAGATAGAGCGGCAAGATCTCTGGCGCACACGATGGCTCGGCCATCAAAGCGGCGAAGCACGTCTTGCGTCGTTCGCCGTAATGACCCACAAGTCCCAAAATATCCAGCTTGATCCGTGTCCAAGTGAGATTGCCAGCATAGGCGGCGTCGCATCGATCCAAGACGGGACGCAGCCGCTTGAGATCGGAATTCGCCTGTTCTCGTTCCCACGCCGGCAAAGCCGTCAGGGCACGAAAACGCAACAGCAGCATTTCTACGGGCAACGTCTCTGGTGCTATCTGGCCTAATTCCGAGCGCAGAGTATCGAGGTGCTGCACGCACCAGGGCGCCGGCCATTCGGCGGTGACGGAATCGACCACCTGCCGAGCCAGCGTAGCATTCCGTTGATGCAGGTCCCGGTGCAGACGCCAGGTCCCCGGCACTGGGACACGAAGCGTGGTGAAGGCTAGCAACAACCGTTTTAGCACATCTGCCTGCAAGGACGGATGCAGACGGGCCGCCTCCTGCCACAGCGTGACGGCCCGTTGATCGCCCTGCGCGGCGGCCTCGGCCCAGCGCACATCCCCGAGATGCAGGGCCAACCAGGCCTTGGATTCCGTATGCGTTTTCGGCCAGCCGTCATAGGCCCGCTGGAGTAAGCCAGAGGTGGTGCACCGCAGGTGTTCGGCGAGCTTGGCCGGGCCGTGCTCGTTGCGCTGCCGGGTGACCTGGTGCAGCATCCCAGCGATAGCAGGAAAAGCCGTATGTGGGAAGGGTCCAAGACCAGCCAGATGCTGTTCGACATCAGCCGCCTGGCCACTGAGCGCGGCCACCACAGCCTGTCCACACAGGGCTCGGCGCCGCTCGGCAGCCGGGACACGCGCAAAGCTGGCCGAGGCTTGCGACAGATCGCCGCGCAGCACGGCCATCCAGCCCTGGGCCAACTCGGCATACCCCGGCACGCGACGCAGACGAGCCAGACCAGCGCGCAGATCACCCCCGGCAAGTACTGCCAGCAGCGCTTCAAACGATTCTGGCGGACTGGCAGTAGCCAGCTGCGGCAACGTCCCGCCTAACCGCGCTGCCGCCACTCGCAACCGCACATCAGAGCCGGCCTCAGCGAGAAATTCCGCGACTTTCGCCTGCCGCTGAGACTTGCGCAAAATCAAGTTACGCACGATCAACCGCAAGCGGTTCGCCTCGACATCGCCACGCGGAAAGTTGGCCAAGGCGGCACGCGCCTCAGGAACTTTCCCCTGCTCGATCAGGCGAAAGATGTTGGTCACGTCGGGCATAGAAAACCACCATGCGCCACTCGAAAAACGTGCAACCGGCTACAGTTTCTCGGGCGATGGCTGAAATTTATGACCACCCGATAAATCATCGAGGTCAATTAAGAGTCGCTTCGCCGCGTCGGTCAGCCGAGGAGTTGGATCGCCTCGCGACCCATCTGCCCAGAGATGACGCCCTGAGAGACCATGTGCTGGATCTCAGCACGGGCGACGTCGACCGTTACCAAACCTTTCGCAACCAGATCACGTAACGTCTCAACCTTGCCCTCGGCCTTGCCCTCGGCACGGCTAGCGACCTTTATCTCATCCAGCATGTTATTCATGTCAGGCTCCTCAGTCATACGGTGGCGCAAACGCGGCTCGTCCGCTTCTTTCATCTTGGCCAGCTTCACCGCCAAGGGAAGGAAGCGTCGCACATCATCCACGGGGCCAGGGGCATGGACCATCGCCGAAATGGCCGCAACGGCTGCCTCCACGGCATCTTGGATGGTCAACGCGATCAACACTGCCGCCACCCGATTTTGGAGCGATCGCAGGCGAGGCAGGTCCGCTGCGCCGATGCGCGATACCCGCACCTGGAAGGTCAGCACCGGGATACCCCCCACGGTCGCATCCAGACGCGAGGGAACCTCGGCGAGCGACGGCTCCGTGACCAGGACCACAGGGAAGACCTCGGCCTGGGGGTGCTGCATGCGCAGGGCCGCATAATACCAGAGGACCCGCAACAGGTCGACCCGCCGCACCTCCGACCAATGCTCGATTAGGAGGATCACCGTCTGGCTGCTATCCTGCCAGGTCGCCAACAGCGCCACATCCAGAAAGCGACTTGGCTCGCCCAGGTCGGGCAACGGCAGTTCCTGCTGCACCGCCGCAACCGTGATCGGACGCCCGCGCTGAGTCAGAAGCTCAGGTGCAAAGACCTCAATGGTCTCCACCGGGTAAGAGGTGAACAAGGCTTTGAAGCCCCGATCTTCGGTAACGTCGCCAGCATCGGCCATGGGAGCATTCTCCGACCGGGATGCGCGAGGCCAGAAAAATATTATTGTAATACTACGTATAAAATTACGGCTATTCCCGGGAGTTTGTTGAATTTAGCCAGCAAGGCTGACTCGGTCTCGCCGGGCATCTCCAGCATTGTCGGAATGTCCAAATAACGCCGCTATTTGACGCACTCCTCCGCCTTGGATCTGCCCAGCGATACACGTCGCCATCCTCGTCGGCCTATCTCCGACAGGCTCCTAAGTCATCGCAACCATTTGCAAAAACGAATTTAATAATGTCTCGCAGTAGACCGGTATCCGCTGCCTCAGGCTGCACGCAGCGTTTCCAGATGGGAGAGCACGTTCTGGCAGACATATTCGTTGGAATCGCGCCTCTACCGTGCGTCGAGTCAGCAAGTCCACCAGATGACCGCACACCACCGCGCATGCCTCCCCCATGCCGAAGAACGCAAGCCCCGGCGTGTACCCTTCCTTAAACCTCACCAATAAGTCGACATCCGAATCATGCCGCGCATGGCCGGATGGCCGCGAACCGAAGAGCTCCAGCTTGGCAAGCTGGAAACGACGGCTCGGGCTGCGTCAAAGCAAGAGATTTCACAGCAAGAGGTTGGGATCGAAAGTATTAAATTCCTGATTTTTCAGGAATTGATTTCCGTAATTTCAGGGAATAATTCCCGGATGATTCAAAGACACTTGGCCAGTCGCATACCGGGCATTGCTGCCGGTTACCCCGTGGTGGTCATCACGGGTCCACGCCAAGCCGGGAAGACCACCTTGGCCAAGTCGGTCTTTCCCGATCGACCGTATGTCAGCCTCGAAGATCCCTTGGAGCGGGCGTCCTTTCTCGCCGACCCCCGGGCTTGGCTGGCGAGATATCCAGACGGAGCCATTCTCGATGAGATCCAGCGGATCCCTGAGCTGCCGTCATGGCTGCAGGGGATCGTCGATGCTGATCGACGGCTGGGGCGCTGGATTCTTACCGGATCCCAGCAGTACATGGTCATGGACCGGGTCACCCAGAGTCTGGCCGGGCGCGTGGCACTGCTGGAATTACTGCCGTTCAGCCATGCCGAACTAATGGCTGCGGGGGTGGCCCCGACCGATCCGGCTGCTGCCATCTGGCGAGGCGGCTACCCCCCTGTGCATGACCGGCCTGTCGATCCCGGCCGGTGGCTATCGGATTATATCGCCACGTATTTGGAACGTGATGTCCGCAGCCTGAGTGGGATCCGGGACCTTAATCGGTTCGCTGCATTCGTCCGCTGCTGTGCCACCCTCACCGGGCAACAGGTGAACCTGGCGCGGATGGCCGGCGAACTCGGTATTGACGCCAAGACCGCCCGCGGGTGGCTCTCGATCCTTGAGGCGGGCTACATCGTTCGCCTGCTACCGCCGCACCACGCGAATCTCGGTAAACGCATCGTCAAGCACCCCAAACTTTATTTCCTCGATACGGGGCTGGCCTGCCGGCTCCTCGCCATCAGCGGGCCCGAGGCCCTGCGTACGCATCCCGCCTGGGGCGCCTTGGTCGAGACCTGGATCATCGGCGAAGCGATTAAGTCTCGTACCGGGCGAGGATTGCCGGTGGGCGATCTCTTCTGGTGGCGAAGCCATGATGGTCTGGAAGTCGACCTCGTCGTAGAACACGGGCAGCTTCTATTTCCTATCGAAGTCAAAAGCACCACCTCGCCCGGACCACAAGACCTGGCAAACATCCGCAAGTTACAAAGCGCCGGCGCCGGAAGAGTCACCGCCGGTGGCGTGGTGCATCTCGGCACCACCGAGGCCATGATCGACGGTGTGCGCCTGGTGCCCTGGAACCGACTGGATTCTTGGCTGGGATCGCCCCATTTTCCGGAAATGAGTCCGTGAAAGCGCTCATTATACCAGCCCCAAAATCTCCCGCGGGTGCCCAACCAGCACATCGAATCCCATCGCCGCCATCTCTACCGCATCATGAATGCCCCAGGTCACCCCGACCGCGCACATACCTGCACCATGGGCAGCATCGCAATCAGCCGGGCTGTCGCCGATGAACAGGCAACTCGCTGGGTCGACGTCGCAGTGCACGGCCGCCAATAAGGCTCCGCGATGATCAGGCTTGGGCGCCGGGCAGTCTTCTTCACCCAACAAGGAGACAAACGACGACGACAATCCGAGATGGTTCATCGCCGCTCGGATGAAGGCCCCGGAGTTATTGCTGACCATACCCTGCGGCAGACGACGGGCAGAGATTTCAGCGATCAATTCGGGCACGCCGTCATAGGCCCGCACCAGATGCGGCAGGCGCTGCATGGCGACGTAGAATTCCCGGGCCAGCTCCGCTAGCACGGTCGGCTCACTGAGCTGCGCATGCAGACCCATCCGCGGAATCGTCGGATAGGCCATGCCCTTGATGATTTCGCTCGCCGGTCGTTCGGGCAGGCCGCGATCGCGCAAGACGGTGTTGGTGGCAGCCACCACCACCGCCAGCGAATCAACGAGCGTGCCGTCGTGATCATAGATCACCGCGGCGATACGACCCATCAGATGAACTCGCACCAATAGGCGCTGGCGACCGTCGCTTTGACGTCGAAGCCCGACTTGGCGGGGATCTCGAAGCTGGTGCCGGCGGGATAGATCACCCAGGCGGTCGAGCCCGTGAACTTGGCTTGTAGTTCGCCATTGATCACGGTCATGCGCTCAGCGGCGTCGGTGCCGAAATGGAACTCGCCGGGCTCGATGACGCCGACCGTCTGCTTGCGGCCGTTGCGCTCGAAACCGAGCGACTGCACGGCGCCGTCGAAGTAGGAATTGTGCTTGGACATCGCGAACCTCCAGGAATGGGCCGGCGATGGTGACGCAAGTTCCGTCGACGCAATCCATGGACAGCGGGGAGTCGCGACCAAGATCCTCACGCCTATGAACACCCCTACCCTCGTCGTCCGTTCGTCCGAGATCATCTGATATGTGTGGCATCGCTGGTTACCTTGGCCCGAAAAATGCCGACCAGATCCTGCTGGTGGCGCTCGAGCGCCTGAAATATCGCGGCTACGATTCGGCGGGCATCGCCCTGCTCAACGGTGGAGGTATCGTCCTGCGACGAGCGGCCGGCACGCTCGAGCATCTGACCCAACGCTTGCTCAGCGAGCCCATGGCCGGCTGCGTCGGCATCGCCCATACGCGCTGGGCGACCCACGGCGCACCCACCGAAGCCAACAGCCATCCGCATCTGTCGGCTGATCTGCGGATTGCCGTAGTCCACAACGGCATCATCGAAAACCACGACGCACTACGCAAAGAACTGCAGGCCGCCGGCGTGGTCTTGCGCAGCCAGACCGATACCGAAGTCATCCCGCATCTCATCGCCCAGGCCTATGCCGGCGAGAGCCAAGGCGATCCGCTGGCGGCGGTGCGCGCGGTCCTGCCCCGCCTCCGCGGATCGTTCGCCTTCGCGGTGGTCTTCGCCGATTTTCCACTGCGGATCCTCGCCGTCCGCCAGGGCTCGCCGCTGCTCGTCGGCCGTGGCCCGGATGCGATGATGCTGGCGTCCGACATCCCGGCGCTGTTGCCGCACGCCAGCCAGGTGCTGCATCTCGATGATGGCCAGCTCGCGGATCTCAGCCCCAGCGGCGTCGCCATCTCCACATTCGCCGGCGAAGCCGTGGCCACCACATTCGCCGCGATCGAAATCAGCGCCGATGCGGTATCGAAAGGCAGCTTCGACAGCTTCATGGGCAAGGAGATCGCCGAACAGCCCGAGGTCCTGGCGCGCTTGCTCGCCAGCCGCATCAACACCCTCGCCGGCCACGATGTCCTGGTCATGCCCGACCTCGGCATCGATCTGCGGACGGTGACCCACGTCTCGTTCATCGCCTGCGGCACCAGTTGGCACGCCGCGCTGCTAGCCAAGCGCTTCATCGAACACCTCGCAGGGATTCCCGTCGAGGTCGAGGTCGCCAGCGAATACCGCTATCGCAAGCCGGTGGCGATTGCCGGCGGGCTGGCGGTCGCCATCAGCCAATCCGGCGAAACCGCCGATACCCTGGCCAGCATGCGCCTAGCCAAGCAGCTCGGCCTGCCGGCGATCGCGCTGGTGAATGTCGTGACTTCGACTATCGCCCGCGAAGCCCACGGGGTGATGCCGCTGTTCGCAGGTCCCGAGATCGGGGTCGCCTCGACCAAGGCCTATACCGCCCAGGTCCTCGCGCTGTACCTCTTCGCGCTGCAGATCGCCAAGGCCAAGGGGCTGCTGACGCCGGTGGCCGAGGCCGTCATCCTCGAACAACTACGGCAACTGCCTGAACAGGTGCGTGCGACCTTGGCCGGCTGCGAAAATGCCGTCACCGACGCCGCCGAGTTGTTTGCACCCGCGGATGCCAGCGTCTTCCTTGGTCGCCTGGGTGAGCATCCGACCGCTCTCGAAGGCGCGCTGAAGCTCAAGGAAATCGCCTACATCCACGCCAACGGCTACCCTGCCGGCGAGTTCAAGCACGGCCCGATCGCCTTGGTCACGGCAACCTTGCCGGTGGTCTGCCTGTGTCCGCAGGATGAGGCTTACGAGAAGATGCTCTCCAATGTCCAGGAAGTCCGTGCCCGGCATGGGCGACTGATCGGCGTCGGCCACGCGGACGACCAGCATTTGCGCGATCTCTGCGACCATGTCTTTCCGGTGGAGCGCGCGCATGCCTTGGAGATGCAGCCGCTCCTGTGCATCCTGCCCTTGCAGCGCTATGCCTATCACGTCGCCAAGCGCCGTGGCTGCAATGTCGATCAGCCGCGCAACCTCGCGAAATCGGTGACCGTCGAATAAGCCTAGCAGGCTGAGGAAAGCTCAGCCTGCGGGGGTTCGGGGGTCGCAGACCCCTGACTGAAGAGTAAAGAGCCTCTGGATTTCCCCGAAAATCGGCGCGCCAGCGCCCCGGGGAATCCTGACGCGCCTAGCAGGGTGAAGATTAACTTCACCCTGCTACCCGGGATAGTCCCAGTTGAAGACCGTCCGCCAGATGGCCGGCGCCGAGCTCCGCAACCAGGTCGCACCGTCAGCCGCGAGGCCGTTGACGCGACCACGATGGCGGACATCGGTGACATAGGTCGGCCCGGCATAGCCCCATTGGCCGACGCCGGTGATCCCGCTGACGCTGTCGACCATCAGCAGCAATTCACCCGGCCGGTGGATGGCTGACTGCAACCAATGCCGGGGCTCCTGGGCAACGGCAATCAGCGTGCCGTTCATCTTGAAACTTTTGGGAGCGGCATCGGAAAAACCAAGGTTGCTCGTTGGCGGGCGATACCCCGCACATTGCCCGACGATCTTGGCCGACGAAACTTCCAGGTAATCCGGCAGACGGTCATACCAGGCGTCGCTGGTCACGGCCGTGTCGTGATCAGGATCATTGCGGCTGACCGCCGGATACTGACCGTCCCAATCATTGGCGTAGGCGGTGAAGGCGAGGCCCATCTGTCGCAGATGGACACCGCATTTATTGCTGATCGCCAAGCGTCGTACGGCCTGCACCGAGGGCATCGCGAGACTCGACAAGATCGCCACGAGGGCGATGACGATCGTGAGCTCGATCAGGGTAAAACCGTCACTCCTGTGGCGCTTGGCTAGCGCCACAGGGGTGCGGAAACAACGGCATTCACAGCCCTGAAGCACTCGCATAGCGCAACCGATCAACCTGTAGGAAATCGCCATACGTGCGACGGATCCCCTCCTCGAGGCTGATACGCGGGCGCCAACCGCGGGCTGCCAGACGCGATGAATCGAGCAGCTTGCGCGGCGTACCATCGGGCTTGGAAGCGTCCCATTGGATCTCGCCCTGATGCCCGACAGCGCGCTGCACGATCGCCGCCAATTCGCGGATCGAGACTTCTGAGCCCGAACCAACATTGTACAGATCCATGCTCGCCTCGCCGGCTGAGACCTGCTCCATGAGATAGCAGCAGGCCTCGGCCAGATCGTCGACATGCAGGAATTCGCGCAGAGCCGCACCGGTGCCCCACAGCGAGACCGGCGCATGGCCGCGTTCCTTGGCCTCATGGAATTTGCGGATCAGCGCCGGTAAAACGTGCGAATTCGCTAGATCATAATTATCCCCGGGCCCGTAGAGATTGGTCGGCATCGCCGACAACCACCCCAAGCCGTACTGGTGATTGTAGCTTTCGACCAGTTTCACGCCGGCAATCTTGGCGATGGCGTAGGGCTCATTGGTCGGCTCGAGCGGACCGCTGAGAAGATAGTCTTCCTTCATCGGCTGCGGGCACATCCGTGGATAGATACAGCTGGAACCCAGGAACAGCAGCTTCTTGACGCCGCTCAGCCGGGCGGCCTCGATGATGTTCAGCGCGATCAGGAGATTCTCGCTGAGGAACTGGGCGCGGTAGGTGTTGTTGGCGTGGATGCCGCCGACCTTCGCCGCCGCCAGATGCACATAGACCGGCTTTTCCTTAGCAAAGAACTTCTCGACCTGGTCCTGCCGCTGCAGATCGAGTTCAGCACGGGTGCGCGTAAGGATGCGCGTATGGCCGCGGGCGGTCAACGCGCGCACCAAGGCCGAACCGACCAATCCACGATGACCAGCAACGAAAATCGGAGCGTGAAGATCGTAGCTCATTCGCGGTAGGCCTTGGTCTTGAAGCCGTGCTGATTGAGGACCGTATCCTGGCGCGCCTGTTCAAGGTCGTGGGCCATCATTTCCTCGACCAGCTTCTCGACGGTGATCTCGGGCACCCAGCCGAGCTTCAGCTTGGCCTTGGTCGGATCGCCCAACAAGGTCTCAAC
>JBILBP010000335.1:0-3296 GCA_044353645.1 Planctomycetota bacterium
AATGACGCGCTGCGCTCATGACCGACCGCAATGACCTGGGCTGGAGTGGAGACCCCATCGCCCTCGACGGAAAGCCGCTGAATAGTGCCCCGGACGCACAGGAAAATCCCGTGCCACGGCCTCGATTTTAACCGACCACGAAGAAACACTTCGACCGGTAATGGGGCCTATCGGAAAGAGGCCCCCATTACCGGTCGAAGATGAGCGAACGCTCAATCCAACGCTTTCCTAGACCGTGCTGTTGAATCAGCTCACGATCGTCGCTGGTCCGCACCGCCGACGATCTTGAACTTTAAAGATCGTCGGCGGTGAGCAGCAAGCTATTGATTGGCCCTAGGAAGCGACGGGGCCGCGGTCACCGGTGCGCCGATCAGCCAGGTCAATGGCTTGGTCACGAGCGGTCGCAGGGGATCATTGGAGACCGCTTCGAGCAGGAAATCATACCGACCGGCTGGCAGGAGCTTAGCTCCCGCGGTGATGCGCAGCTGACGTTGCTGCCCGGCCGGGATATCGCCCAGCGTCGGATTGACCATCGGCAACCAGTCAGTGACGGGGCTGCCGCCGACCGTCACGTCATCAACGTACCAGCCTTCGAAATTCGATATGGCTTCATCCAGGTCAAACTGAAAGCGTAGCCAGAAATCCTGGTTTTTCAGCCCTTCCACGGGCATATCCAGCAACGTCCAGCGGAGACTGCTCACGGACGTTGAATACAACTCCTGCCAGGCCGGATCGGCAACAGGTGGTACCTTGGTGCCGGTGCGGGGTGCCATCCAAATCGATGCCGTATCATAACTGTCTTCGGTACTGAGCCACGAACGGAGCTTGAGTCTGGACGTCGTCGATGGCAGCTTGATGGCCGCCACCAGCGAGCTGATCACGCCATTATTTCTAATATCGAGCCCTTCAGCACTTATTTTGCTAGCGCTTAATTCGCTTGCGCTAAAATTACGCTCGTAGGTGCCAATATCCTCGCGTCCGCACCAAAATGCATTGCCGCCACTGAATCCTCTGCGCGTGGTTTCATGCCATAAACCAGAGGACATGTCGTCAGCGTAGCGGACCGATACCAAGGCCTGCAAAGGGTCGAGTCCGACGCTGGTGATCGTGGCGGCACCGTAGGTGAGACCAGCGGCGGTCCCTTGCCCTGCCGAAGATAGCTGCACAGGTGCAAGATTGATGACCGGCTTGAGCAGACTCATATTGAATACCGGCGGCGATTGGACGAACAGCAGCCGGCGCCACCGATTCGTATTGTAGCCGGTCGCCCGGGCGATCATGTCGGCTCTGACCAGGCCGGGGATGGTTACATGATAACGGCCTTGGGAATCAGCGGTTGCCTGACGCGAAAAAGAACCGTTGACGATTCCCGGCTGGCTCCCGCGCACCTCGACGAACGCACCCGGAATGCGTTCACCCCGACTATTGGTGACGACACCGCTCAGGGTGGTCGCCAATCCGATCGTTAGTGGGAAAGACCACGTCTGACCGCTGGCATCCTGGAATCGCAACCTGATCTTGATCGGTTCAAGCGCTTTGGCGCTGGTCTGCAGAGAGAAGGTCTTGAATACCTGATTGTGGATTTTCACCGTTCCGAAATCGAACGCCCCATCGACGACCGAGGCAAGCCCGCTTTCGATCTGCAGGCGTCCTTGGACCGATTGCAGATGCGCCGTGCCGCACGATCTGATGGCCACACCGATCTTTACCTGCTCACCCGACTCGATGATCCCATTAGCGTTCGATCGAGCGCCCTCGCTGGTACTCACGCTGACCAAGCTCAGCAGCGGATAGGTCTCGGGAAGTTTGCCCGGATCGACGACGGATTGCAGTGCCCGGTAGGCATTCAACCGACCGCCGGATACAATTTTCCCATAGAGGACCGGTTTGACATCCACTGAACGCATGATCGCTTGTTTGATCTGGGCCGCTGTCAACTCGCGCCGATACGATTTGAGCAGGGCGGCGACGCCCGCCACTTGCGGGCAGGCCATCGAGGTTCCTCTGTGATCACCATAATCAGCGCGATCATACCTGGGGACGATCGATCCACCAGCGGGTGCGGCAAGATCGACGGATTTGAGGCCAAAACTAGAATAGTAGCTGAGCATGTCGCGGTTGTCCGAAGCGGCTACCGCAATGACCTGCGGGCTGGTATCGCTCGAAGGCCAATCCACGGAAGCGTCATTATTCGTCGAGATATTACCTGCCGCTGCGACCAATAACATGTGGCGGGTATCGAGCATGCACTTCTTCCATACCTGCGTGCCTAAAAAATGGAGTGCATCCTCAGGAGTCGATACACCCCAGGAGTTGGAGGTAATCGAAGCCCCCAGCGACGATGCATAGTATACCCCTTCTACCGCCGCATGCAGGAAGGCCTCGATTTCTTCATCTGCGGATGCACTAAAGATCTTTACCGGAATGAGCGTCACCGACCAGCAGACACCCGTTCCGCCGAGACCATTGTTGCCGACCGCTCCGATGATTCCAGCACACGCTGTACCGTGAGAATTCGCCTCGTCGCATCGAACATCAGCATCGTCATCGGCCACGTCGTACCCGTGCACATCATCAACATAGCTGTTACCATCATCATCGATGCCGTTGGTGGCCTTGTCGCGACCCTGGGCATCACGACCACTCTCGCCGGGATTAGTCCAGACGTTGGCTCGCAGATCCTCGTGATCAATATTCATTCCATCGTCAAGGACCGCGACCCGGACGGCGCGGGATCCAGTGGTGATGGTCCACGCCTCGGGAGCATCGATGTCGCTGTCGGCAAGCGATGGTCCTCCAGAGCCGTCAGGGGTAGCATTCTGCCCGGTATTATGGTGATCCCACTGCCTTCCGAACAGCGGATCATTCGGAAAGCGTTGGCCAGGTTGCGGAGTGACGCCAGCGGCAGCGGCAAATTCCTGGCGCACGGCGGTGATGGCACTGTAAGCTTGCAAACCCTGAGCGGCAGTCGCGGCTGCGGACTTCTTGGTTGCCGCGATGGGGTTATTTCTCGGCGCCATGCGTATGACCGCATCGGATTCGGCTGAGATCACGCCACCCTGTTCGCGCACGGCGTTCATGCGCTGCGCGTAGCTGGCATGGCTGTCATAGGTGAATCCAGCGAGGACCAGATCTGTCGCGGGAATGCGCCGGCGCAGCGTGCAGCCGGCCTGAGCGAGGACAGCTTGCGGATTCTCGCCAGACTTCATCTGTACGAAAATATGATCGGCGATCATCGCCCGATCGCCGACCACCGCGACCGTACCATCCGCCTGCCGGCGCAGGGTCTCTTCCAC
>JBILBP010000336.1:0-3285 GCA_044353645.1 Planctomycetota bacterium
GAGGCCCTTCTCATCGGCGAAGCAGGTGCCGTAGACGCGCGTCAGCTGATCGCTGGTCTGATCGCCGTGCCAGTAGGCGCCGGCCACCGACATGACCTTGAACGCCGCCAGCTTGCCGGTCGAGGGCACGTGCGGACCGGCGCAGAGATCCTCGAAGGCGGCCGTACCGGGGGCGCCGGTGACGTAGAACGAGATCGTCTCGGCACCCTTGGCGATGGCGCGTTCGGCGTTGTTGTGCTTGTACTTGTCGCCGACGGTGCGGGCCAGGCCGTCGTGCGTCGAATAGTCGCAGCGCGTGAACGGACGATCGGCTTTGACGATCTCGCACATCTTCTCCTCGATGGCGGCGAAATCGGCATCGGTGAGGGCCTTGCGCTGACCCTCGGCATCGCTGATCGCCATGTCGTAGAAGAAGCCGTCGTCGATGGCCGGGCCATAGGCGAGCTTGGTCTGCGGCCACAGGCTGCAGATGGCTTCCGCAAGCACGTGCGCGCAACTGTGGCGGAGCACGGTCAAGGCTTCGGGATTGTCGTTGCTGGCGGTGATGATCGCGATCTTGGCGTGATCGCTGATCAGCCGATCGAGATCGCGGATCTCATCATTGACCTTGACCGCGATGGCCTTCTTGGCGAGGCCCGGGCCGATGCGTTCGGCGATGGCGCGGCCGGAAACTGGTTGCTCGAATTCGAGGACTTTGCCGTCAGGCAGGACAAAAGCGGGCATGGAAATACCGTGAGAAAAACTGTGGGGTAGAATGAAGAGGGGATGCCGCAGACGCGCTACCTGATCCGGCCCCTCTACGGAGGCGGATGACGGGCACGTCAAATGGTAGTTCGTATCGTGCTGCTCATGATGGACACGCGGACGGCAGGCATGCGCGCCAGACTAGTCAGGGACGCGGACCGACAAGAAGCAGCCAGCCGAGCAAGGTCAGCGGGGCGAGCACCGTGGTCGCCGTCACCAAACCCGCCATCAATGCCGCATCGCCGCCCAGCAGCCGCGCCATCGGCACCGAGGCGATCGCCGTCGGGCTGGCCATGAGGATGGTGGCGGCGGCGGTGGCTAGCTGATCCGCCCCGAAAGCCCGGCAGACCCCCCAGGTGAGCAGCGGCACGAGTACCAGCTTGGCCCCGACGGTGCCGGCGATGACCCGCGGAAACGCGCGCAAATGCGTGAAATCGAGGCCCTGGCCGGCGACGATCAGGGCCAGTGGCACCGCCGCCGCCGCCACCAGGCTGAGCATGCTACCGAGGCTGCCGAGGAGCCCGCCGACGACTCCGGGCAGAAGGCGAGCGGTATCGAACAGACCGGGATGCCACCAGCCGAGAATGGCACCGAGCACGCAGGCGATGATCAACGGCGAGCGTGGTAGTTCGCTGGCGGCATGTACCAGACCGGCGACGGTGAGCCCGTGATGGGGCAGGCGGAAGGCGACCACGGCGGCGATATTGAAGGCGATCACGCTTGGTCCGAGGAGCAGCGCGTAGATGCCGGTGAGGGCGTGGCCGAGCTCGGGCGGCAGGGTGTGCGCGACGAGCTCGATCACCGGCAGACCGATGAAGGCACCATTGCCACGCGCCACACCGTTCATGACGCAGCCGCGTGCCGTCGCCGGCAGCGCCGCCGTAGCCCACCAGCCCCCGCCCATACCCAGCAGCAGGCCGCTGACGATGGCCAACAGCCCGACCGGCGAGAGCTGCTGGGCGATATCGACGCGGCTGGTCACGAGCAGCAATTGGGCGGGCAGAAATACCCAATACAGCAGCTGCGCCAGATCGCGACCACCGGCGGCGCTGACCACCGCCAGACGGCGCAGACCCCAGCCGAGGGCGATAAGGACGAACACCGGCAGGAGGATCTGACCGATGACCAGGAACACGTCGCTGAGCACGGTAGGAGTATGGCCCGATTTCGTACTTCGCACGCCGGATTTGCGGTACATCATCAGCCCATGCATCTGCTGCTGGTCGAAGATGAAGATGCCATCCGCTCGGCCCTCACCCGGGGTCTGGCCGTGGGTGGCCATACCGTCGATGGTGCCGCGACCCTCGCCGAGGCCCGCGCCAAGGCCGCCCATCATCACCCCGATGCCCTGGTTACCGACCTCAAGTTGCCGGATGGACTGGGGCTCGATCTCGCCGAAGAACTCGGAGTGCCCTTCATCCAGATGACCGGCTATGGCACCTTCGACGATGCCGTACGCGCGATCCGTCTCGGCTGTGTGGAATTCTTCATCAAGCCGGTCTCGCTGCGCGATCTGCGGCGGGCGCTGGAACGCGTCGCAGGGCGCGTGATCAGCGATGCCACGCCGACGGTGATCGATCCCCAGCGCAGCATCCGCCTGCGTCTCATCGGCGATCGGCCCGAGCCGCGCCCCCTGGCGATCGCCCACGCGACCTGGGATTCACCACCCACCGCCCTCGCCGCCTGGCATGCCTTGCAGCCCGCTGCCCCCTGCCTGCGCCATCGCCAGGTCCTCGCCGAGCTGCTGCGCCTGGTGCCGAGCGGACGGGTAGTGATCAATCGCGATGAGCGGCAATGGGTGGCGTGGCTGGATACCGGCGACCTCATTCCCGATGGCCGCGATTTTCCCGAATCCCGTTCACACCTGCAGATCCTCGCCCGGCGCGTGACCTGGCTCGCCGATGGCGGCGTGGTCGTCGAGACGCCCGCCGACATGCCGCACCCGCTCGCTGGGGGCCCGCCCAACCCCGATCACCTCGCATGGATTGGCGAGCTTGCGGCCAGTGAATTATTGATTCCCCAGGAATTGCCCACCGCCGAGGTCGTCGACCTCTCGGAGGTGGTTGCCGCCGGCACCTGGATCCACGACTGGTTCCGCGCCCATCCCGGGCAGGGCGTGGTCGGAGCCCTGCCCGACATCCGTCGTCAATTCGAGCACGCTGGGCTGCCGATCCTCTGGCGTGATCCGCGCAGCCACGGCGTCAGCGCCCAGGAGAAAGCCGAGCTCTTCGGACTTTCGTCCTGAGGCGCAGGCCTCAGCATCACATCATGGCCTGTGATCTCCTGGTTTTCGCACCCCACCCGGACGACGCCGAGATCCATTGCGGCGCGACCATCGCCGCCCAGGTCCGCCAGGGCGCGCGGGTGATCGTGGTCGATGCCACGCGTGGAGAAATGGGCTCTCGCGGAACCGTGGCCGAACGCGATGCAGAAGCAGAAGCCGCCGCCGCCGTGCTCGGCGTCCATGAACGCCACAATCTTGGACTGCCCGATGGCGGCCTGATGGCCGGCGATCGCGTCCAACGCGATGCCCTGGTCGAG
>JBILBP010000052.1:0-11043 GCA_044353645.1 Planctomycetota bacterium
CGCCGTGCGTGATCGGGTTGAGGCCGAACTCGGCCAGCGTCCGCAGGGCGCTATCCAGGTGCTCACCAACCTGCGCATGGTCGGGCACTGCTTCAATCCGGTGAGCTTCTATTTCTGCCGTGACGCTGCCGGCGACGTGCGGCACATCATCGCGGAAATCACCAATACGCCCTGGGGCGAACGCCACGCCTACGTCCTCGGCGGGGCCGAGGACAGCGCTGATCAGCGCTTCACCTTCGCCAAGCGTTTTCACGTCTCACCGTTCCAGCCCATGGACCAGCGCTACGCGTGGCGCTTCCGCTTCGCCGCCCACACCGTCGCCATCCACATGGTCAATCATCAACGGATCGAGGGCGTCGAGCGCGCAGTGTTCGATGCCGCGCTGAGCGTCTCCCTGGCGCCGATGACGCCGGCGCGCCTGCTCCGCCACCTGCTCAGCTGGCCGCTGATGACGGTGCGCGTGGTCTGCGGGATCTATTTCCAAGCCCTGCGGCTACAGCTCAAGCAGGCACCGTTTTTTACGCACGCCCCGGTAAGACCATCATGACCAATTCCAATCTCTCGCCGTCGCTGATGTCCGGGTCCTTGGAACGGGCGGCGCCGGCCGTCACCAGCCGGCGCCTGCCGCTGCCGCAACGGCTCTTGCGCAGCATCGTTCTGCGCCGTTTGAATACCCTCGATCTGCCCCTGGAACTGCATGAACACGGCGCCGTCGTGCTCGCCAGCACCGCCGCCAATCCATGTCGGGTATGGATCACCGATGTGCGCTTCTGGGCGGCGATCGCCCTCGATGGTTCGAACGGTTCCGGCGATGCCTATGGCGAAGGCTGGTGGACCACCGACGACCTCACCGGATTGGTGCGCATGCTGGCGCGTCATGCCGAAGCCCTCTCGCGCCTCGATGGCGGCCTGGGCAAAATGCTCATGCCGTTGTTCCGCCTCGCCAATCGTGCGCGGCGCAACACCAAGGACGGGGCCCGCGAAAACATCCAGGCGCATTACGATCTCGGCAATGCCTTCTTCTGCCGTTGGCTCGATCCGACCATGACCTATTCGAGCGCGTGGTTCACCAGTCCCACCGCCGCCCTCGGCGAGGCCCAGGTGGCGAAGATCGAGCGCCTGCTCGATCGCGTTGAATTGCGCGCCGGCGAACATCTCGTGGAGATCGGCACTGGCTGGGGCGAGCTCGCCCTGCGCGCGGCGGCGCGGGGCGCGCGTGTGACCACCGTCACCATCAGCGACGAGCAGCATCGCCTCGCTACCCGCCGTGTCGCCGAGGCCGGACTGGCGGAGCGCATCGATGTGCGCCTCTGCGATTACCGCGACCTCACTGGCACCTATGACAAGCTCGTGTCGGTGGAGATGATCGAGGCTGTGGGCCGCGAATTCTATCCAGCGTATTTCAAGACCCTCTCGACTCTGCTCAAGCCCGGCGGCTTGGCGGCGATCCAGGCCATCACCATTCGCGATCAGCTGTTCCACAAGGCCGCCCGCGAATCGGACTTCATCAAGCGGCGGATTTTCCCCGGCTGCTGCATCCCCTCGATCGAGATCCTGGTCGGCGCCGCGCGCCGGCATAGCGACCTCAATCTCGTCCAGCTCGAGGATTTCGCGCCGCATTACGCGCGGACCCTGGAGCTGTGGCGCAGCACCATGAAGTCCCAGGCCCCGGAGCTGCGCGGGCTCGGCTACGATGATCGCTTCCAGCGGCTGTGGGAGTTCTACCTGAGCTATTGCGCCGGCGGCTTCGCCGAGCGCGCCTTGGGCGTCGCCCATCTGGTGTTCGCCAAGCCCGGCTGGCGTGCCGCCGATCATCAGGCCCTGGTCGGCCCTGCGGCCTGGGAACAAGCATGACCAGCTCCTGGCGCCGCAACCTCGCCTATGGGGTCGCTTGGCAACTCGCGTGGTTTGCCGCCGTCGTTCCAGCGGGCCGGGGCCTGCCCTGGGTCGGCCTGCTCGCGGCCCTGCCGGTGGTGCTCATCGGCGGCTGGGGGCGTTGGCCGCGGGCATGGTGGGTGATGGCCGTGTCGCTGGCCATCGGCGTCGCCGTTGATGCCCTCCTCGGCCTCAGCGGAGCGGCGAACTTCCCGGGTGGGGCGCTTGATGGCCGGCTGTCGCCGCCGTGGATGTGGCTGCTGTGGGTGCAACTCGGGCTGGCCCTCGACCTGTGCCTGGCGTGGCTGCGTAGACGGCTGTGGCTGGCGGTGCTCTTCGGCGTTGCCGGCGCTCCCGGGGCGTATCTCGGTGGTGTGGCCTTTGGGGCGATGCTCGCTCCGCACGGCCCGCTGATTCTCGGCTGCGCCGTTGGTCTGGCCTATGGTTTTGCCCTTCCCTTGCTGATGAAGCTCACCCCATGCTCGAACAACTCCTGATCGCCTGGGCCGGCCTGAGTGCGGCCTTGTGGCTGCTGTGGTGGTGGCAGACGCGCAGCCAGGATGCTTCGAGCGTCGATGCCGCCTGGGCCCTGGGCATCGGGGCGTGCGCGGTGTGGTATGCCGCCAGCGGCGACGGCGATCCCGCGCGGCGCTGGCTGGTCGCCGCGCTCATCGGCACCTGGGCCCTGCGCCTGGGCCTGCATCTGGTCCTCGATCGGGTGCTCAGGGCGAGCGCCGAAGATGGTCGCTATGCCGCCATGCGCGCCCATTGGGGAGCCTCGGCGAATGCCCACTTTGCGTGGTTCTACCAGGCCCAGGCGCTGGCGGCGCTGCTGTTCTCGTGGCCATTCCTGGTCGCGGCCCATGACCCGCGACCGTTGGGCCTCAGCGACCTCCTGGCGGTGGCGTGGTGGGCGTCGACCCTGGCCATGGTCACCGTTGCCGATCGCCAGCTGGCGCGTTGGCGCGCCGACCCCGCCCATCAGGGTCGCACCTGCCGCGGCGGCTGGTGGCGCTATTCCCGGCATCCCAATTATTTCTTCGAATGGCTGCACTGGTTCGCCTATGTCGCCCTGGCCTGGGGCGGACCGGGTGGTCCGTGGACCTTTGCCATCCCCGCCCTGCTGCTGGTGCTGCTGCTCTTTGTCACCGGCATCCCCTATGTCGAAGCCCGGGCGCTGAAGACCCGTGGCGATGATTATCGTCGCTATCAGCGCGAGACCTCGGTGTTCGTGCCCTTGCCGGTGCGCCAGACCAGCGGCTGATTTCTTCTTTTCCCAAGCGAGTACCCATGTCTCTTTCCCTTGCGCTCGTCGAACACGGTCTGGTTCCCGATTTCATCACCCGCGCCGGCATTCGCCGTCTGCTGGCGCAGCGACTCGACGAGGAATCTTCGGCCGCCGGCGCAGCCCGCCGGCAGCGCTACCTGGCCGACCTGCGCCAAGCTCCGCTGGCGATCGAGCAGGCAGCGGCCAATGCTCAGCATTACGAGGTCCCTACCCAGCTCTACGAGTACTGCCTGGGCAAGCGCCTGAAGTATTCCTCGGGCTGGTGGGGCGAAGGCGTGCGCAACCTCGACGAGGCTGAAGAGGCGATGCTCGCGAAGTCAGTGGCCCACGCCGGCCTGCGCGACGGCATGGACATTCTTGAGATCGGTTGCGGTTGGGGCTCGCTGTCGCTGTACATGGCCGAGCACTTCCCGCACGCGCGTATCACCGCCATTTCCAACAGCCGCACCCAGCGCGAGTTCATCACCGCCCGCGCCCGGCAGCGGGGCTTCGAGAACCTCACCGTACTCACCCGCGACGTCGTCGACTTCACCACCGAGCAGCGCTTCGATCGAGTGGTCTCGATCGAATGCTTCGAGCATCTGCGCAACTACCACGAGCTGTTCCGGCGCATCCGCATCTGGCTCAAACCCGACGGCAAGCTGTGGACGCATATCTTCGTTCACCGCACGTATACCTATCCGTTCGCTACTGATGACGCCGACAGCGACGATGGTAACTGGATGTCGCGGCATTTCTTCACCGGCGGGCAGATGCCGGCGTTCGACCTCTTCGCGAGCTGCGATGCGGATCTGGTGGTCGAGGACGCGGTGCCGGTCAACGGCACGCACTACGCCAAGACCGCCCGCGCGTGGTTGGAGAATCTCGACCGTCATCGTGCGGAACTGCTGGCCGTGCTCACGGCTCCGGGTGAGGATCCCGAGGTCCGCCTCAACCGTTGGCGGATGTTTTTCATGTCCTGCGAAGAGCTCTGGAACTATGGCGGCGGCGAGGAATGGCTGGTGGGCCATTACCTGCTCGCCCCACGTCGCTGATCAGTTGCCGAGCCCGGCCTTGAAGGTCGCCGCCGCCTGGCTGAGGGCCTTGCTGCCTTCGGCGAGGGCGGCGGCGGCGAGGGCCACGGCCTGCGCCGCTTCGCCGGTGGCGGTGGCGGCGGCGCTCGAATCGTTGGCCCCGCGGGCGACCTCATCGACGACGGCGGTCTGCTCCTCGACCGCTGCCGCGATCGAGGAGGCGGCGTGGTTCAGGCGTTCGACTGATTCGGCGATCGCCTGCAGCGCCTGGTTCGAGGCCGAGGTATCGGAGATCACCACCGAAATGCGCTGACCGATGTCGCCGGTGGCGGAACTGGTCTGCGTGGCCAGCGATTTAACTTCGCTGGCAACGACGGTGAAACCCTTGCCGGCAGCCCCGGCGCTGGCGGCTTCGATAGTCGCATTGAGCGCCAGGAGGTTGGTCTGGTCGGCAATGCGTCCGATGACTTTCGCCACCCCGGAAATCTCCCCGCCGGCCTTCGCCAGCCGCTGCATGGCGGCGACGCCGCTGGTGGTGCGTTCGGCGCAGGTCGAAGCCAGTTGCGAGGCGCTCGCGGCCTGATTGGAGATTTCGCGGATCGAGGCGCTCAGTTCGGTGGTCGCCGAGGAGACGCTGTGGGCATTATTGGCCACCTGCGCGGCCACTGCGCCTTGCGTTTGCGCGGTCTTCTGCAATTCGTCGATGCGTTGATCGAGGTCGTTCAAGACCGCGCCCAGAGAGCGGTCGAAGGACTCGAGGAGCATCTTGCGTGATTCGCGGCCGCGCAGTTCGACGTAATTGAGCCGGGCCTGGAGCACCGCCATGCTCGTCTGCAGCGGCCCAAATTCATCATGGCGATCGAAGTGGAACGACGTGTCGATACGGCCATTGGTAAGGCCTTCCATCTGCCGTTGGATCTGATTCAGGCCGTTGGTCAGACGCCGGCAGATGAGGATGCCGGAAGCGATCGCCAGCAGCACCGCACTGCCGCCGAACGCGCACGTCAGCCAGACTTGCTCACGATCGGCGGCATGCTCTCGGGTCACCGTCGTGGACGGCTCCGTTCTAAGGTCGGTCCGGTTGCGCTGCACGCCAGCCAGCCCCGTCCAGGCGGTAGCCGCGACCAGGCAGATCAGGAGCAGGAAGCTGAGGACGATCTGCGTCCGCAGGTACGTCACTCCGCGTCCCCAGGCCGCCAGCAGGCCGCGCCGGCGGAGACGTCCGGCAACCACCATCAGCTTACGATTGCCGGCGTTGATCTTTTGGTAGGCGGCCTCGGCGGTGGCGACCTCCTCCGCCGAGGGCCGGCAGCGCACCGAGACGAAGCCGCTGATGTTGCCATCCTCGCCGACCTCGGGCGAGACCGCCGCGCGCACCCAGTAATGGTCGCCGTTGGCACAGCGGTTCTTGACGATGCCCACCCAGCCCTTGCCGGCTTTGAGGGTCGCCCACATATCGGCGAAGGCCGCCGCCGGCATCTGCGGATGACGCACGATATTGTGCGCCTGGCCGAGAGTCTCTTCGCGGGTGAAGCCGCTGATCGCGATAAAGGCTTGGTTGGCGTAGGTGATGACGCCCCTGAGATCGGTACGGCTGGATAAATAGGCGTCAACAGGGACGTCGTGATTGCGTTCGGTGAGGGTGCCATTGTCGCGCATCGGAAAGCATCTCCGGTCGACTATACCCCGGATTTTTTCCGCGCGCAATTCCCGTTCAGCGCCAAGTCGGCTGGGCCTGAGGCAGGTTCCCAGCCGGTCCGTCGCTTAGCTCAGCGGACCTGCATCACCCGCCACGCTTGCACGCCCCACGGGGGCAGGCTGACGCGCATGCCCTGGTGGTTGAGGGTGGCCGCCGTCACCGTCCGTGACGGACTGCTGGTCAGGCAATCCTGGAATTGGCAATCGCGTTCGGCCAAGGGCCCGGCCTCAACGGCGCCGCTGACATGGCTCCAGCTGGCATTGACGATGAATGCGAGGCTGTGGTAGCCGGTCAGCGTCCATAGGCAGCCGATCAGGCTGCGCCCGCTGGCATCACGCGGTTCGAGGAGCTGCCAGCGCCCGTCGTGGCGCGCCGGCTCGGCGAGCAGATGCAGGAGTTCGCGGAAGGCCCGGCGGTGGAACGGCGATCCTTCCTCGGGCGGGCGCCGCCGGCTGCGGTGCGGGCTATGCATGCGCCGACCATCCTCCTGGCCGTAATGGCAGAGGAGCATGCCCGGCACCATGCCGGTCAGGAACAGTGCCCCGCGATGGTGATCGATCGAGGTGAAGGTCGCCGCCGCCCGTTGCTCATCATCATTCTCGAGGAAGCGCACGCAGTGGCTCTGATAGTCCGCGGCGGCACGGAGATGCGCGCGGATGCCTTCGGCATTGTCGGTGAGCAGGCGGTCGTAGAGGATCTTGTCATAGGTGAAGTCGAAGCCCTGCTGCTGCAGTTCCCACTCCTTGTTCCAGTAGACTTCGGCAGCGAACAGTGTTCCCGGATGGGCGGCACGTACGGCATCGGTGCAACGACGCCAGAAGGGCTCCATCTCGCGCCGCCAGGTGCCGCGGAAGACATCGGGCAACAACAGCATGGCCTCTTCGCAGCGCAGCCCATCGCAACGCGAGGCGACTTCGCAGGCCATAGCGATCACCGCCGCCTGGGCTTCGTGACGGCTGTAATCGATCTGCAGGGTATCCCGCCAGGCGGGGAAGTTGGGATCGCGGCCATGGGCAAAGATATGCCCATGCAGACGGATGAAGGCGTTGGGGAAGGCGCCGATGTCGGCTTCGCTGCCCTGGATGAGCAGGGCTGGCCGTTGGCTCGCCCACGGATGGTCGAGGCCGACGTGATTGGGCGTGAAGTCGAGCATCAGCGAGAGGCCGCTGGCGCGGGCACGTCCGCGCAGGCGCTCGAGGGCATGATCGTCGCCGAGTTCGCTTTTGACCACGTAGCTGCCCACCGAAAGCGGTGCGCCATCGATATCCTCGCTGCGGAAATCAGGCAGGATGCTCTGCAGATGCTTTTGGAGATCGTCATCATTCAAGGCATGGGCGCGCGATAACGGCCCGGTTGTCCACACCCCGAAGAGGTACAACCAGGTGAATCCGCTTTCGACGAGATGATCGAGAAAACCATAATCCAAGTCATCCAACGAGGCTTCCCGGCCGAGCTCCTGGCTGCGTTCCGTGCGCCAGGTACGCGCATTTAATTCGTACACCTGATGCATGAGTCTTCTGAACCTAGGAGAGTTGGATGATCATGGGAAGGGGAGAAAGCCAGCGTCGACAGAAACGGTTTTATGCGAGGGGGGATTCATGAGAAGACGGTTGGGATCGGTTTCTACACCCGGCGAGTGAGTTCCCAGGTCTTCCCTTCGAATCCGGCTGATAGCGTCCAAGGCGCATTCGGCGCGATCAGTTCCTTGTAACGTGCGGCATCATTGCGCAGGCGGGTCACGGCGGCGTCGCTCGCCAGAGGGTCGTGATGGAAGATGACCAATTCACCGATGTCGCTGTCACGGAAGAAATCGATGAAATTGAAGATCGTCGAGTGACCGAAGTTGATATGGTCGTGGTAATCGAGGAAGCCATACATGGCATCGACGATGACGACATCGGCACCGGCGACGAACTGCGCGTAGCCTTCGGCCAGGCGATGCGGAGTTTTCGAGACTTCGGTGTCGGTCAGGTAGCACACCGAGCGGGCTTCATGCTCGATGCGGTAGCCATAGGCCTTGTCGGGATGAATCAGAGGCAGGATGCGGACCTCGGCGGCGCCAATGCGGATAGCGTGGTTCTCAGGGATCTGCGTGCAGGTGATGCGGCTGGGAAGGCCCTGCCACTTCACCGGGAAGTGCGCCCCCGACATCTGGCTGGCCAAGAGCTCCTGGGCGTCGGAGCGTCCTGACCAGACGTTGATATCGCGGTCCTTCATGTAGATCGGGCCGAAGAACGGGAAACCGCAAATGTGATCCCAATGGAAATGTGTGAATAGGAAATGCAGGACATCGTTCTTGCCCCGGCCATCGGTCATGAGCTGCGCCGACAGCGCGCGTAAGCCGGTACCGGCATCGAGGATGAAGGTCTGGCCGGCGATCGCGACTTCGACGCAGCTGGTATTGCCGCCGTAGGTCCAGGCGTGCGGGCTGCGATCGAGGTAGGTTTCGATGGCTGCCGGCGAGGCCAGGTCCGCGGCACTGGCCTCGTTGAGCAGGGCCCGGGCCTTGCTGCGGAGTTGCGCATTGCTCAAGGGGGTCGCCAGCGAGCCACGCGTGCCCCATAGGCGAATGCGCATCAACGTGTCCGAAGACGCGGAATAGTTGGCCGGCACAGCAGAGGACGAAGCAGACGACGACATGGGTCTCGAATTTTCCTGAATGAAACTGTTACCCGCTGTAAGATTGCATTACGACGGACATGCCGAACGGCCAGTCGATGTTAGAGAAGCCGGCCAAGGGTGCAACGAGAGGCTCGGCAGATCGTAGACACCGTTTCAGACTCACGGAAGTCTGTCGGGAATAGATTCGGTCGGCTGACTCGGTCATCGATTCCCGACAGACTCCCAGGCGCCGTCATCAGGTGCCGAGGTTGTCGCTGGAGGTGTCCGCGTAGGCTCCTCTTCCTGATGACGCGCCTCCTGCATGCGGCCTTGGTATCGTCAACGTCCACCTTAGGAGAAGTCGTCCATGACCACCACCATCGAAGTCACCGCCAGCGCCATCCGCCTGTGCGTCACCGCTGAGCAGCGTATCATCAGTCTCGAATCATGGCCGGTTCCGCTGGGTGCGGATCCCGTGGCGGCGTTGGCGGCGGCGCCCTTGCCGGACGGTCTGGGAAAGGTTCGTGTCCTCCTTCACCATGACGACCTCTTGACGCGAACCTTGGTGCAGCCGGGGTGCGCTCCCGAACGGCTCGACAAGCTGGTGCGCTTCGAGCTTGGCAATCTCGCCGGGCCGGGCGCCGATGATTCTGTACCCAGTGCCATCAGCTGGCACCTTGTACCGATTGCCGGCGCAGATGGCGAGATGCGCGTGCTGGCGCAGATCGCACGCTTGCGCCTGGTCGAGCAGGTACGACAGGCCTTGGCTCCGCGCGGGGCGAAGCTCGCCGCCCTCAGTCATCCGGCGATCGGCTTATTCCATGCTTTCAAGGCCCAGGCTCCGACGCATCAGGGCGTCGCCTGCCTGATCGACGTCGGTGGCAGCCATCTGCATCTGGTCCTGGTCAAGGACGGGGATCTGGTGTTCATGCGCAGCCATGCCCCGGGCATGGATGAGACGGTGCGCCAGGTCGCCGCCAAGCGCGGCCTCAGCGAAATCGACGCCGCCGCCCTGGTGCGCAAGATCACCTCCGGCTCGCCTGATGATCTCAAGAGCCTTATCGCCAACCAGGCCGGGGCGATCAGTGCGGCGATCACCGCCAATGTCCGCTTCTGCCGGACCCAGCTCAAGCTCAGCAATTTCGAACCGACCCAGATCCATGTCGCCGGCGCTGGCGCCCTGGCTCACGGCTTCCTCGCGACCTTGGCGGATCGCACAGGTTTGCCCGTATGCCTGATCAATCCCTTCGCTGGGCAGATCTCGCGCCTGCCGAGCGATCTCTCTGATCGCCTGGCTGGCTTGCCGAGCCCGTGGGCGGTGGCTATCGGTGGCGCTAGCGCGCCGCTGTGGGAACTCGACGCCCTCAGCGATGAGCGTCGCGAGCGCGCGCATTACTGGCGTACCGATGGCGCCTTAAAAGTCGCGGCGGTGGCGGCGGTGCTGCTCTCGGTCATTGGCGTAGTCGCGGTCGAAAGCACCTTGGCGCGTTCCAGCAGCCGTCTCGCCGAGCTCGAGGTCACCGTTCCCAAAGTCAAGGACATGGCCAATAAGATCGCCGCCAGCCGTGAACGGCAGGTGGCCGACGCCAACCGCCTCCTGTGGCTGGATGCCGAACGTCGGCCGGGACGGGTGGCGATCGAACTGCTCAATGGCATCGCCAAGCTCCAGGATCCGGCGACCTGCCAAGTGATCCTCACGGGCTATCAGGTCGGCCGTCAGCCGGGTATGGTGGTGGTCGAGCTCGCGGGCTCGGCAACCAGCGCCAAGGTCAGTGCCGAGTCGGCGATCCGCGCTTTCAAGAACGGCCTGCAGCAGAGCTACCCCGCGATCGCCACCATTGAAGAACTGCCAACCGCGATCGAGAAGGACCGGCTGTCCTTCAAATACCGTCTGGCGATTCCCGACGGCTGAGGCCGCTCTCGACCCTGATAGGCTTGAGCTGGCGGCATTCGCGCCATCATCCGCCGGCCCATGATCACCTATCACGAAGCCACCAGGACGTTCTTCCTAGAGGGTCCGGCGAGCAGCTATGTGTTAGCGATCGATGCCCACGGACGGCTCACGCACCTGCATTGGGGTGCCCGTATCCGTCCCGGGGCCCTGGGCCTAGTGGCGCCGCCGATCGAGCGCGCCTTCAGTCCCAATCCGCTGCCCGCCGACCGCAGCTACAGTCTCGATACCCTGCCCCAGGAATGTCCGACCGCCGGCGCCAGTGATTTTCGCACACCGGCGATCGTCGTCGAACATGCCGATGGTTCGCGCCTGCTCGACCTGCTCTATGTCAGCCACGTGATCAGCCTCGGCAAGCCGACGCTTGCGGGTCTGCCGGCGACCTACGTCGAACCGCCAGGCGAAGCCGCGACCCTGGCGGTGACCCTGGTCGATCACCTCAGCGGCGTACAGGTGATCGTCAGCTATACCCAGTTCGAGGCCTTCGATGCCGTGGCCCGCAACTTCTGCGTGGTCAACCACGGGACCGCTGCTTGCGTGTTGACTACCGCCATGAGCGCCAGCGTCGATCTGCCCTTGGCAGACCAGCGTCTGCTGACCTTGCCGGGAGCCTGGG
>JBILBP010000337.1:0-3275 GCA_044353645.1 Planctomycetota bacterium
CGATTTCCGATCTCGTTGCCTCGATGCTAGAATCGGCCCCAGGAGAACACCATGAACATCAACCTCATCACCCGCCACCTCGACCGCAACGAGCCCTTGCTCACGCTGGCTCGCCGCCGGGCCGGTTTTGCCTTCTCGCGTTTCGGTAGGATCGTACGCAGCGTCGACATCCGCCTCAGCGATGAGAACGGTCCTCGTGGCGGCCAGGGCATTTCCTGCCTCGCCCGGGTGCATCTCGCCAGCGGCGGACATGTCTTGGTCGAGAGTTCCGCGGTCACCCCCGAGGACGGCATCACCCAGGCGATCTCACGGCTCGAGAACCGTCTCCGCCGGCTCATCTCACGTCAACACGACCACCACTGATCCCTTAACCCTCAAGGAGCCCCTGCCATGTTCGATATCATCTACCTTGCCATTGCCGGCGGTACCCTGGCCCTGTCCCTGGGTACCGCCGCGCTGGTGCGCTCGCGGGTCGCCGCGGCCCAGAAGGTGCCGTCGGCCAGCGGCCTGAGCGGGGCCGAGGCGGCGGCCCTGATCCTGCGCCGCACCGGCCTCGATGGCCTGAAGATCGAGGAGCACGCGGGCATGCTCAGCGACCACTACAACCCCATGACCCGCACCCTGGCCCTTAGCCATGATGTCTACCACGGTCGCGACGCCGCCGCCGTGGGCATCGCCGCCCACGAGGCCGGTCACGCCATCCAGCATGCCCATGGCTATGGTCCGATGTGGATCCGCAGTGTGCTGGTACCGGCGGCCAACCTCGGGTCGATGATCGGCCCCTGGCTGGTCATCGCCGGCATCATGCTCGGCGCCGCCCAGCAGGCCGTACCCGGCCTTGCGTGGTGGCTGGCAGCAGCCGGCCTTGGCCTCTTCGGCATGGCGGCTGCATTCACGCTGGTGACTTTGCCGGTGGAGTTCGACGCCTCGGCCCGGGCCAAGCTGCTGCTGAGCGAGTACGGGGTGATCGGCCGTGAGCAGGATGCGGTGCACGTCGATCGCGTCCTGACCGCCGCCGGCCTGACCTACGTCGCGGCCGCCGCCAGCTCGATCCTTTGGCTGCTCTACTGGGCGTGGCAGGCCGGTTTCATCGGCGGCGACCGCGAACGCTGATACCACGTCTGCGTCAGCGCGCCCAACACTGACCTGAGTCGGGCACCTGCCCGGCTCAGATCAGTGTTTAGCACGCTTGGGAAGCGCCAGGCTGGCGA
Organism: Planctomycetota bacterium; assembly: GCA_044353645.1. Classification (GTDB taxonomy): domain Bacteria; phylum Planctomycetota; class UBA11346; order UBA11346; family UBA11346; genus CAIUVD01. The sequence goes on from JBILBP010000337.1 coordinate 1,212, forward strand.
CCACCGAGACCCCGAGAATGGCGCAGATGATCCCCAGCGACCAAGTGATGGGAAACTTGCCCTTGGCGTCGAGCAGCTGATTGAAGCCGGGCACGATCTCGCCGAGCATCTTCAGACCGACGAAAACCAGGATCAGTGACAGACCATATTTGAGCAGGTGGAAGCGATCCATGACACTGGCGAGGAGGAAGTACATCGCGCGCAGTCCGAGAATGGCGCAGATGTTCGAAGTGAAGACCACCAGCGGTTCCTTGGTGATGGCGAAGATCGCCGGCACGCTGTCGATTGAGAAGATGATGTCGGTGACTTCGACCAGGACGAGCACCAGCAGCAACGGCGTGGCCATGAGCACGCCGGCGCGGCGCACGAAGAAGTTCTGCCCCTCGAGCTCGGGCGTGATCGGCAGCAGACGCCGCAGCAGGCGTACCAGCGGATTGCGCTCCGGCTCGAGCTTGTGGTCGCCGACGAACGCCATCTTGATGCCGGTGAGGATGAGGAAGCCGCCCGCGAGCCACACGATCCAGTGGTACTGCAAGAGCACGGCCCCGAGAGCGATGAACAGCGCCCGGCAGATAATCGCACCGAGGATGCCATAGAAGAGGATGCGATGCTGATATTGCGCCGGCACTGAGAAATAACTAAAAATCATCGCCCAGACGAAGACATTGTCGACCGCCAGCGCCTTCTCGACAACATAGCCGGCAAGGTATTCGAGGCCGATGCGGTTAGCCGCCGCCGCCGGTGTCTCACCGAGCGCGGCGAGGGCCGCGGCGCGGGCGGGATCCGCCAAGGCATGGCCGGCATACCACCCAAGTACAGCACCAACGCCGAGACCGAGGGCGACCCACACCACGCTCCAGGCTGCGGCTTCGCGAAACGAGACGACATGCGCCTGCTTGTGGAAGACGCCCAGATCGAGAGCGAGGATCGCCAGGACCAGGAGGGTGAAGACCCCATACACCCACCAAAAGTCGGCGAACGGGAAGAGCACGGCAGCGTCCATAATGCGAGGAGTTATGGCCGACTCGTGAGCCGCACAATCAGCAGCTGAGTGCGATGCGAATGAGCACTTCCCGAAACGTCCATTCCACTCATGGGCTACGCAAGCGGGTCAAGGTGCGCAGACCATCAGCCCCGCATTGCGTGCCGATTATCTTGAAGTTGCTTCTGCGGCTGGTGTCACCGTCATCATCCGTGAGCCGTCGCCAGGAGCTTGTCGGGGATAGATTCGGTCGACTGAGTCGGTCTCCTCTATTCAAGGATCTGAGGCGTTCCTGCGGAGTTCTTCGCGGGCAGCGTCGAGCCTTGGTCCGGTTCCGCCGGCGAGGTCGGGCTCTCGGTCGTGGCCTGATTCAACGTCAGGATCATGCCCACGGCGCGCTCGCGATCGGGCTGGGGGCAGGTTGCGAGATCCAATTCGAGCAGGCGCCGCCGGGCCTCGACGGGCCGACCGGCGGCGATCAGGGCCTCGATCTCATCGACGAGGGCCGCGCCCGGCAGCGCCGTTACCGCCCGTTGGCGAGCGGCGGCGAAAGCCGCTACAGCCTCGCGGGCGCGGGCGCGGGCGAGGAGTTCGCGGCCCTGTTCGGCGTAGAGCTGGGCCGCTGCTTGTGGATGCCGCAGGATGGCCGTACGGAATTTGCCGGCCTGCAGCAGCTCGGCGCCATGCGGCAGGGCGCTGGCGGCAACGGCCTCGGCGGCGCGCTTGGCGCGGATCAGTTCCGCGACCTGCACGGCGCGGAATCCGACCACTGCGATCAACCACGCAACGGCCCCAATCATCACCACGGAGAGCACCAGAAGGAGGCGTACGAACAACGGCGGACGCGGCACGCCATGTACGAAGCCCCGACGCAATACCGAAATCTGCTGCTGTTCGGCCCGCAAACGCCCGAGCAGGTCGTCGACCGATGGCTGTGTTGAAATCACCGACGTCCTCCTTGGCGGCAGGAGTATAAAGCAGAAACCGTGCCGGTGGAAAGTACCTTCTCGATGAAACGTCTACTAACCCAACCAAACAATTCAGGGGCGCTCATGAACGTGCGAACCGGAACCCAAACTTAC
>JBILBP010000338.1:0-3274 GCA_044353645.1 Planctomycetota bacterium
AGGGCGAAACCGTCGATCCAGCCGTCGTCAGCGCGGATATCAGCCCCTAGCCGACTGCCCCCGGCATAGCTGGGGATGTTGGCGAAGATCACCGCCCGCGTCCAGGGCGGAAGAGGGAGTCCACCGACCGCGTCATGGATGTTCAGGGCCGGTTCGCTGAGTGAGATCAGGCCGTAAAGGGCTTTGTTCAGCAGCGGTGAGCGGAACATCCACGGCTGATCCTCGCGCAGGGTGTGGAAGCGGGCGGCGACCCGGGCATCCGCGCCCAAGCTGAGATAGTTATAAAAAGATTGGCTGATGCCGGCCCCCGTCACCACCCAGCGATCGAGAGCCGCCAGCGGGCCGACCTGCAAGGCATGGATCTGATGGTCGAGACGGTCGGGGGCGAGGGCCCGACGATGCGGGCGCCACCCCAGCGAACGGGCGAGATCGTTGCCGGTACCAAGGGGGATGGTTCCGACCGGCACCGGCTGTAGGGGCGAGACCTGCCAGCAGGCCTCGGCCACGGCGGCGGCCGTACCATCTCCCCCGCAGGCGATCACTCCCACCGTCTCGCCACGCGCGACAAGTGCTCGCGCTAGATCGCTCAAGGAGATTTCGTCGATGCTCATGACCCGTTCGGCGGGTAGGCGTTCATGCAGTCGGGCCAGCAGCCAGGCGCCGGCCCGCCCGCCGCTACGGGGGTTGACAACAAAAACCAGGGAGCGCACGCCCCCATCGTGGGGCCCGTGGGTGGTACGTCAAAGCACATCGCGGCAGAGCTGCCTTGACGGCACAACCCCGCACGACTAGATATTTGGCGGTGACATCGCTCCTGACGGTGTCGAAATGTATGTTCACCGAGGAGTACATGCAGGTGGAGACCGAGATCGAGCGCCTGCGCAAGAAAGTCGAGAACTTTCCCTCGGCATCGCTCTACAATCGTCTGGCAGAACTCGTCCGCCAAGCTGGCGACGAGGTCGGTGCCGAGGTGGTCTGTAGACGCTGTACCAAGGAATTTCCGCGCAGTGGTCAGGCCTATGTCATCCTCGCCGAGCTCAAATCCGCGCAGAACAAAAAAGCCGAGGCCATCTATCTTCTTCAGCAGGGTTTGGAAAAAGATCCACGTAGCTACGCTGCTCATCGTTTGATGGCTGATCTGGCGGATAGTCGTGAGGTCACGCTTCACCATCTGCGGCAGATCCTCAGTTTTAAGCCGAATGATCCGGCGACCGTTCAGCGCATCACTGAATTGGGCGGTGACATTTCTGCCGCCTCGACCACCGTGATGCACCGGCCCGCAAATCATTCGCATGCTGGAACCTCCAGCGATGCTGGTAGTAGCGGGGCCTCGACCTCGGGACGCAGCGATATCGCCGGTCCGGTGGCGGTGCCGCCTCCCCTGCCGCTGCGCGATAGCAATGCTCCGCTGGCCTTCCCCTCGATGCCGACTTCCGCAAGTACTCCGATGGGCACGGTACCGACGTTGTTGCGCTCGATCGGCGCCGTGAAAACCGCCATCCTCGACCCCATCTGTTCAGAGCTTGGCGTTCGTGGCGCGTGCATCGTCGACGTCCAAGGACGGGTCATGATGTCGAAGAATCTGCCCGCAGGACAGGATGAACTGCTGGCTGCGCTCAGTGCCGACATTTTGAAATCGGCGACCGCGACCTTGAAGACGCATGGCGCCAGCGCCCCGGCGACCTGGGTAGTCGTCGCCGCCGGCGGACAGGTGCTGACCTTCAGTCGCGACCATGCCGTGAGCGTGGTGGTCATGGCCGATCCTGGCGTACGCCCGGCGATGCTCGAATTGCGTGCTCGCCAGGCGTTGATCGAGTTGGGAGCGTCGTGATGGAGGAAATTCTCGCCCAAGTGAATCGGGTGCGTGGCATTGGCGGCTGTCTGCTGGTTTCTGCGGATGGTCTGCCGATGGCGTCAGCACTGCGTTCGGGTACCGATGAAAGCGATCTCTCGGCAACCGTCGGCGAGCTGATCGGGGCTGCCGTACGCATGAATCAACATCTGGGACTGGGCGCGATGGTCTCGTTCAATGCGATTTCGGAGCAAGGCGGTTTGCTGCTCGTCGCCACCGGCCCTGCCTTCATCGTCCTGCTGATCGATACCGGAGCCAACCTCGCCTTACTGCAGATCGAAGTCAAACCGCTCATTGAACGCCTGGCTTCCCGGCTGGCTCTCTAGCTCTTTAGCTCTTCAGCTCTTTGCTTTTTAAGCGTATCGTTTTCTCATGAAGCTTTTCGCCCTGAACCTACTCACAGTCGGAGCCTATCGGTAATGGTCCAGATCAATTTCGGTCAACGTGAAGTCAGCTGCAAGGTCGTCTTTTACGGCCCTGGCATGTCAGGAAAGACCACCAACCTCGAGATCATCCACAAGAAGGCGCCGAAGGATGCGGTTGGCGAAATGGTCTCCATTGCCACCGAGACCGACCGTACGCTCTACTTCGACTTCCTGCCGCTGGATCTCGGCCAGGTCGCTGGCATGCGTACTAAGTTCCAGCTCTACACCGTCCCCGGCCAGATCTATTACAACGCTACACGCAAGCTGGTGCTGCAGGGGGTCGACGGAGTGATCTTCGTCGCCGACTCCAATCCCGACAAGATGGCCGAGAATCTCGAGTCATTCCAAAATCTCCAAGACAACTTCGCCGAGATGGGTCTGACCATCGACGACATCCCGGTGGTCTTGCAGTACAACAAGCGCGATCTGCCGAACGCCTTGAGTGTCGCCGATCTCGACGCGCAGATGAATCCCAACCGCTACCCGACCTATGAAGCCTGCGCGCGCGATGGCAAAGGAGTCTTTGCGACGCTCAAGGAGATCAGCCGGCTGGTCATCGAGAAGCTTAACAAGGAGCATGCCCCGGCCGCCAATCGTCGGCGTACGGCCAACAACCTCACGCCGGTACAAGCTCCAACGACGGTTTTGGCGACTCCTCCGGCGCCCGCCACCGCTCAACCGGCGATACCCGCCGCCGCTCAACCGGCGATGCCCGCCGCCCCAGCACCCGCGCCTCCACGTCCGGCAGCACCCGCGCCACCGCGTCCGCCGGCCGCCGCTGGGAGCATTGCCCCCACTCCCGGCCCACGTCCGGCAATGGCTGCCGCACCCGCGGCTCCGCCGCGTCCGGTACCGCCCAATCCGGCCGCCAACCGCAAGTCTACCGTGCCCCCGGCCTACACCCCCACCGGTGGTAATCCGATACTCGAGGATCCCAAGAGCAAGCATCTGCACAAGGCCAAGCCACCGGCTCTCGACCATCGTGCGGGAAATACCG
>JBILBP010000053.1:0-10891 GCA_044353645.1 Planctomycetota bacterium
AGAGGGGACACACCCAATGCCGTTCGGCTAAGAAATTTGAAATTATCCGAATGAAATGGGACTTTTCGCCAACGCACATCTGAATTGTCGCGCCACGCCAGGGCTTTCCCACACAGCTGGAAGCACTGAAATGCAGTCATTGGTCGTGTTTTAGACACCGTTTTCCTTAGCCGAACAGCATTGGGTGTGTCCCCTTTATCCCCCCTTTAGTCCAGCCCGCCCTTTAGTCGCCCTTTAGTCGCGAGCCAACGATTCCAACGTGTCCTCCTTCCGCAGCAGGGCGAGCACGATGTGAACCCGCTGATCAGCGGACACAGGAGATGGGACAGGCATGATCGACTCCAAGACCCGGACGGCTATCTAGGCAACGTGAGGACAGCGCGTATACGCCGAAGATGCCTCTCGCCAACCCTGAGCCGTTTCCGGTTATCTCCGAGCTATACAGCGGGGGTGCTCAGGCTGCGGCGGTGATGATGCTGCGAATCCGTGCTGGAGTGATATCACCGGCTTCCCCGACGCCGGTGGTTCCGCGCTGGGTGAAGCGGTCGGCGATCTGCTCGGCCACCTCTGGGCCCACCTGGTAGTCGGCCAGCCGGGTCATGACCCCGACCGAGCGGAAGAATGCCTCGGTCCGATCGATGGCGGCGGCGATGCGCTGGTCTTCATTGCCGTCGCGCAGATCCCAGACTCGCTCGGCGTACTGCAGAAGTTTCGCCCGTTTCAGGGTGGCCTGCTGACGTAGCAGCGAGGGTAGGATGATCGCCAGAGTCTGGGCGTGGTCGAGTCCGGTGAAGGCGGTTAATTCATGGCCGATGGTATGCGTCGCCCAGTCCTGCGGCACGCCAACCCCGATCAGGCCATTCAGCGCATTGGTCGCCGCCCACATGACCTGGGCCAGAGCGTCGGCGTCATCGCGGTTGGCGACTGCGCGGGAGCCCGATTCGATCAGGCTGAGCAGGATGGCCTCGGACTGGCGGTCCTGCACCACCGAACCGGTACGGCTGACCAGATACTGCTCGCAGACGTGCACGAAGGCATCGACGATGCCGTTACCGACCTGGCGCGGCGGCAGCGAACGGGTGGTCTGCGGATCGAGGATGGAGAAGCGCGGCAGGACGAGCGGGCTGCCGAAGTAGAGCTTTTCCTTGCTCGAGCGCCGCGAGATCACGGCGTTTCCGTTCATCTCGGAACCGGTCGCGGGCAGGGTGAGCACCGCCCCGAGTGCCACGGCCGAGGTGATCGGCGCCTGCTTGGCGAGAATGTCCCAGGGATCGTCGGTGAAGGGGATGGCGGCGGCGATCCATTTGGTCCCGTCGAGCACCGAACCGCCACCGACCGCGAGGAGAAAATCGCTGCCTTCGCGGCGGGCGAGGCTCACCGCCTGACTCAGCGTCTCGATGGTGGGATTGGGTTCGATGCCGCCGAACTCGACCAGGGTGCGTCCGGCGAGCGCCGCCAACACCTGGGCGTAGACCCCGTTGCTCTTGATGCTGCCGCCACCGTAGGTCATGAGGATGCGGGCCTGGCGCGGGATCTCCGTGGCGAGGGCTGCGATCTGCCCGACGCCGAAGAGGATGCGGACCGGGTTGTGGTAGATGAATTGCATGCTGTGGAGGCTAAAATGAATCCACCTATCCGCAATAGCGAATATGATAACAGTGGCTCCTATTTGGCGGAAGCCATACGACGCACGGCGGCGGACAGGCTGGTGAGGGCCTTGGCATCAGCCCAGTAGTAGACATCGCGGCACATGCGTTCCGAACAGACGAAGCCGGCGCGGCGCAGGATGGCGAGCTGCCGGCTTACCGTCGATTGCGGCAGCTTGAGATCCTTTGCTAGCTCGCTGACGTTGAGCACGCCCGCGCACGCCGCTGTGCGTGGCAACCGGCGCAGGATGCGCAGTCGTACCGGATCCGAGAGCACCCGCCCGCCCTCCAGCAGCAGTTCGTCATGGCGGGATTCGTCGGCCGTTGCCATGCTTGAAGATTGTCCACGTCAACCCGTGGGCAATGGCCAAGCGAGGAGCCTGTCAGGAATAGATTCTTTCGGCTGACTTGGTCATCTCTTACTGACAGATTCCTAGCGCCAGGACATAGGCGTGTTCGCAGGGTCTGGTCGCGGGCATGGTGATGGTGAGGGCTTGGCCGTCACGCTGCGCGGCGATCTCGGCGGTGCTGCCAAGCAGACGGATGGCGCCGAGTTCACCTGGAACTAGGGCGGAGCCACGGGCCAGCGAACGGATTACCAGCTGGCCATTTTCGGGCCAGCCGAGGGCGATGACGTAGAGCGTCTTGCCATCTTTGCTGGTCGTGAAGCGGATGTCTTTGGCCGTGTAGGCGATCTTGCCTTCGTTGAAGTGGCCGCCTTTGACTTCGGGCGCATCGCTGGGCCGCTCACCGAAGACCTGCCAAGGTCGGGTGGCGTAGATCGCCTCGCCGTTGATCGCCATCCACGAGCCGATCTGGTCGAGGATAGCTAGCATGTCTGGTTCGAGATCGCCTTCCGGAGTTTGCACCACGTTGATCAGTAAGTTGCCATTCTTGCTGACGATGTCGGCGAGCATGCGGATCACCTCGCCGGCCGGCTTATATTTCTGACCTGTGCAGTAGAACCAGTCACCGATCGAGGTGTCGGTCTGCCACGGATCGGGGCTGATGGCGTCGGCGACGCCACGTTCGATGTCGCGCACCCAGCGGCCTTCGGATGCCTGCTTGCAGGTGTAGACCGCCTCTGGTTGGCTGCCGCCACTGGGGATGCTGCGATTGTAGAGATGGGCCACGAGCTGGGCGCCGATCTCTTCGAACGGGAACACGCTGTCGGAATACAGGAGGTCGGGATGGTAGGAATCGATCAGCTCGCGGATCCGCGCATGCCATTCGTGGCGCCAGACTAGGTCCTTGCTCAGATAGCCGTCGCCTGGCTGGCCCTTGCGATGATAGAGATCCTGGTTCGCCGTATCGTTGCCATCGTAGGGCACTCCTTTCTGCGCTCCGGTCTTGTCTGAACCGTGCGCGACCTGCAGCCAGTTGAAACTTCCGGCCAGGTGTTCGGAGACGCCGAAGCGCAGCCCCTGGTCCTTCGCCGCTTGTTGCCACAGGCCGACGACATCCTTCTTGGGCCCCATGTTGACCGAGTTCCAGCGATGCAGTGGGGAGTTCCACAAGGCGAAGTTATCGTGGTGGGCCGCGATGCTGACGAAGTAGCGGGCGCCGGTCTTCTTGTAGAGCGCCATCAACTGCTGGGGGTTCCAGCGCTCGGCCTTCCACAGCGGGATGAGGTCCTTGTAGCCGAACACCGAGGGATGGCCGTAGTGCTCAAGATGGAAGGCGTAGGCATCGCGCCCCTTGGCCTTGTACCAGTCGGGCAGGCCGTCCTGCACATACATGAAGCGGGCGTACCAGTCGCCATAACGCGGGACGGCCTGTGGGCCCCAATGCGCCCAGATGCCGAACTTGGCATCGCGGAACCACTCGGGGTACTGGTACTGCTTGAAGGAATCCAGCGCGGCAGCGAATGGTCCGGGGGCGATCGGCGCCAGCGGGAGAGGCTCGGCAGCCGAAAGAGTGAGGCCGAGCGTGGCCAGCAGGATGGGAAGGACAGATCTGCTCATGGGGTGGCCTTTACGTCGAATGCATGTGGTTGGATGCTGAAACGGTAGCGGCGTTCCTCGGCCACGGCGCCGTCCATCGGCAGGTTGTAGGTGATCTCCCAAGTCCTGGTGGCGGCATCGAAACGTGTCTGCCACCAGTCCTGGCCATGTACGGCCTGGGTGACGGGCTGCCAGCCGCCGGTACCGTGCTGTTCCAGCACCGGGTTGTCGAAACCCGGCAGGCGGTCGATGGTCAGCGGCACCCAGCCAAGACCACCGTGCACCGTACAGGTGATGGGATCCACTCCGTTGGCGCGGAGATGGATTGGATAGGTGCCGACGACTTCCGCAGCGCTGGCCTCGACCCGCAGCGCGGTGCCGGCGGCTTCCCGGTGGACCAGCTTCCAACCGTCGCCATCAGCAGCGTGGGCGGCGGCGAAAGCGCGGTTTGGGCCGTAGTAGGTCATCCGTCCTGAGGGCAGTACGATCCATTCAAGGACGGCGTCGAGATAGTCGCCGGAGCGCAGCCGGGCGGTTCCGGAGGGTGGCGTCAGTTCGACCAGCGCCGTGCTGCTGAAGCCGGTATGACCGCGGATGGCGAAGTCGGGCGTTGATACCGGCTTGCCGTCGATGAGGCCCGTCCAGCTACGTACGAGCAGACCGCGGGTCGCCTGGTCGTGCAGACATGGCTTCGGCATCTCGCCAGGTTTGGGCTCGTGGCGATGACGGTTCACCTGGGTGTCGTGCAGGCTGAACCAGGGCAGACGGCCGCTGCGCGGCTGGCCCTGTCGCACCAGGCCCTGTTGATCAGTCAATGGCCAGGCTTCGGCCAAGCCATCGGCATCGCCATGGGCGACGGCATTGACGACGGCATAATTATAAGCATCGGCTCCGAGCTGGAACCATGCCAGGCGGCTGAAGACGGTGTCGCGCAAGGCTTCGAAGTGTAGTCGCAGGATGACGCGCACGTAATCGTCGGAACGCAGGATGCTGGCCGTCACTCGGCTGGCGATAGCGTGGTCGGCAGTCAGGCCGGCATAGGTGACGGTGGCCAGATTCGGGGTCTGGGCTTCGTAGTGGTCGCGCACCTGGGTGATCCCGATCGGCTGGCCATCGACTTCATAGCGCAGCCAGCTGCCACCGCCGACATTGCCGGTCCAACCCCATTCGGGTTTTCCGGTCGGGCTCGCGAGTGGCGCCCGCACGTCGCAGATGTGCGCCCAGCCCGGCGGAGGCGACGGCCAGAAGGTCATCGACTCCTGCCAGGCCCCCAGCGCCGCTTCGCCCCAGTTCTGCTGATTGGCAGGATACCCTACGCAGCTGAGGTGGCTGACCGAGGCCGCCGGTACGCCACCCCAAAAAGCGTAGGCCTGGGTCACACCAAGGGTCACGGTGCTGGCTGCGGGGATGGTCACCATGGTCAGGCGATGGGCCCACGGACCCATGAAGCGGTCCTGCAGATTGTCGTGCCAGTCCTTGGTGATCTGCAGCGGGACGCCGATCGGCGTCCAGGCGGCATCAGTCAGCAGATTGGACATCCCGGCCATGCCCAGCTCGCGGTGCGCGGCAAGATCCAGCCTGGCGATGCGCGGGTACCGATCGGGATTGCTGATGTCCAGGCGCAGGCGGACAAAGGCGTCGTTGATCGGCATACGCTTGCGCGTGTCGGGCTGCGCGACGGTGAGGCTGCCGAGGTCGCCGTCATAGGTCACCGGTAGCCGCTGTTGATCCGGCATGATCTGGGTGGCGGTGACTGACAGCGGCTTCCTTTCATCGTCGATCAGGCGGGCGATCTGCGCTGGTGTCGCATGGTGTAGTGCGATCAGGCGCAGTCCGACGCTGCGCTCGCGGTTTGCCGGCCAGTCAGCCGGGGCCAGGGTGGCGGTGATGACCCGGCTCGCTGGATCATCAGCCAGGGTGCTCTGGGCGCTCGCCAAGATGAGGAAGCCGTTGCCGTCCTCGGCCAGCGCCACGATCGCATCTTGCGACCGCGTCAGGCTCCAGCCCGGTGGCGGCGTAAGTCGCATCTCGGCCGCGCCCTCGGCAATGGCGGTGGTCGGGTTGACATGCCAGCGCCAACTCAGGGTATCTGGCCAAGCGGCGATCTCGAGGCCGCTGTCGCGACTGCTCAGGACTGGGGCTCCGGTCGCCAGGGTCAGGGCCTTGAGGAACCGACGCTGGAAGAACTGACCAACCTCGACGACCTGCTGGTCGCGCTGCAGGGTCGGCCCGGCGGTTACCGGCCATCGGCGTTGGCCAGAGCACAGGCTCAGGGCAAAGTTCCAGCCCGCGACCTCTACCATCGCCGGTGGCCGCGCTGCCATGATCGCCTCTAGGCCCGGCGCGCTGGCCAAAGGCGCCAGCGTCTCGATCGCCAGGCGGTCTTGGGAAAAGCGCAGGACGTAGCGGCTGGCGCGGAAGGTCAGCGGCGACAGGTCCGGGCCATCCATCGAGACCATGCCCAGTTCACGGTAGGCGAAACAGTAGTCGCCGACGTGGGCGAAGACGCCGTCCGGGAGGCGTGGCGTGGCCTCGCTGGCTAGGCAGTTCAGGTGCGCGAGGATCAGCAGCAGCAGGGCGCGGAAGGTCATCGCAAGCTTTTTGTGGTTGGCGGGACGTCAGAGCGGAACGGCCGGGCCGGCAGGCCAGCGCGGTTGAACAGGTTGCCGACCGCGGTGTTGGCCCAGCCGTAGCGTACCGCCGTCGGACGCGCCAGGCCTTGGGCCGAGACGATCGCGGTGTCGCCGGCCAGGGTCGCAACGGCCTGGACAAAACGGCCATCGGCACCGGCGAGGATGAAGCCGCGCACGCTGCTCCCACGAGCGACGAGTCCGTCGCCGACATGATCGAATACGACGTGGACCTGGTCGTCGACGAAGGTCACACCCGTGCAGATCGGTCCGTCTGGATCGATCGGCAGGCTATAGACCTGGGCCTTGGCAAGCTGGGCGAGGCGCAGACCGATGTCGAGCTTGGCCGGTGGATGGCCCTCGTTGTCATCGCCGACATCGATGGTCACGACCAGACCGGTGCGGGGGGTCTGCGCGACGGTCAGCGCCTGGGCTTCGCGCAGCTCGGCCCACGGCGCATCGCCGAGGATCTTGGCTGGCGACGAAGCGAAATTGGGCAGCTGGACGATGAGAAACGGCAGCTCGCGCTGCTCGAAATGGTTCCGCCAGTCCGCGATCAGGGCCGGCAGCAGACGGCGGTATTGCATCGTCCGCGCGCCATGGCCTTCGCCCTGGTACCACAGGACACCGGTGCAGGCGAAGGGTATCAGCGGGGCGATCATGCCATTGAAGCACGAGGACACGATCGCTGGCTCGTCGCCACCAAAGAGCCCGGGGAAGGGCTGGCTCGCATCATACGCAGGACCGCGCCGGTAGAGCCAGGGGCCATCTAGACCGAGTGGCGCGATCCCGACTGCAGCCAGCTGCAGTGCGCCGGGGCCGAAAAATCCACCCAGGCCGTGGTTGAGGACGCGCAGGGTGATGACATTGCGGCCGGCGCGTAGCGTACCGGCCGGCACCCGGTAGGTCCGTTCGTGGTGCCGGCCGATGGTCTCACCAACCATGTGGCCATTGATCCACGCCGTGTCGATGGTGCCAATCTCGCCAAGCTGGAGCTCCGCCGGGACCTCGCGCCAGGCCTCGGTGAGATCGCAGGTGCGGCGCAGCCAGGTGATGCCACGGAAGGCGGGGAATCCGGCCTCCGCCCAGGTCGTCGGCAGGGTCAGCGGTTGCCATCCCGTGACCTCCAGGTCTTCGGCGGACCAGCCCTGGCCGGCAGGGTCATGCGCCTGCCACCAGCGCTCGTTTTGCTGCGCGGGCGTCAGACCGGAGGCGCGTTCGGCGAGGATGTCCCGCAGGATCTTCTGATCGGCGGCGAAATCACCAAAGGCGGTCAGCGCCTCGGGACTCATCCATGATTCAGCAGGCGATCCGCCCCAGGCGATCTGCAGCAGTCCGATGGGGACTTTCAGCTCTTGGCGCAATTGACGGCCGAAGAAGTACCCGACCGCTGAGAAACCGCCGTTCTTGGCCACGCTCTGCGGGCTGCACACCCGCCAGGCGTGCCCCGGGAAAGTGGCCTGCGGTGCCAGCGCCAGGCGATGGGTAGAGTAGAGCCGTAGGCCGGGATCGTCAGCCGTCGCCACCGCGGCAGCGCCGCCAGTGGCCTTGGTCAGGCCGAACTCCATGTTCGACTGCCCGGCGCAGAGCCATACATCGCCGATCATGACCCCGTGCCGAATCACGGTGGCCGGGCCGCTGATGGTCAGGTCATGAGGCCCACCCGCCGGGAAGGGGCCGACCCGGACTGTCCAGCGACCGGTGGCATCGGCGATGGCTGCGACCCGCTGGCCGCACAGCTCCACCTCGACCGTGCGCCCAGGGGCGCACCAGCCCCATACCGGCGCGGCGACTCCGCGCTGCAGGACCATGTCATCCGTGAACAGGTCGTGCAGCAGCGGCAGTCCGGATTCGGCGGCCGGCAGTCCGGGCAGCAGTCCGGCCAGCAGGCTGAGAACGAGGATCAGCCAGCGGTTCATTTCATCGTGGTCCGTTCAAAGACCAGCGTAGTCGGCAGGCCGCCGCCGCTGATCCGGCAGGAAGGTCCCACCTCGATGCGCAACGGCGGCTGGCCATCGGCACAGGCGACACTCCACCCGCCCGCGCTCGCGATCACCTGCGGCATGGCCGAATCGAGCATGGAGGCGGGGATCAGGGCGGTGATGAACGTCGTCTCTCCAGCGGCCGAGCGCCGATGACGGACCGTGAGCGCTGGCGTTGGTGGCTGGCTTTTGCCCAGGATCTTGCGCCCGACATCCCAGCCGAGGATCTCCGGCTCGCTGATTCCGGAATCGGCGCGGACCTCGATCCCGCCGGCCAGCGGCACCAGGGCCATCAGTCTACGGCCAGCCCGTTCGGGGAGGATGATCTGCTTGCTCGCGTCGGTGTTCCAGGTCGTCGTGTCGATCTGCCAACGCAGATCGTAGGCGTGTGGCTGCTGATCGGTAGGCGTCAGCGTGTCGATGACCACGGCCAAGCCGCCAACGGTTGCGAAGCAAATCTCGCGGCGATGGCGGACCTCGATGCTGCCGTCCTTGCCGAACCCGCCGACGTGCCAGCCGCAGGCGTAGATGCCACCTGTGCTAACCGCGAAGAGCGGCTTGGGCGTGTCCGCCGGCAGCAGCCCTAGCGGATCCTCCGTCGTCTCCTTGGGGCGGTTCTGGCCGCACCCATCGACCAGTACGCAGTTGTGCGCCGCCGTCGACTTGGCCCAGGTGCGGAACCGGCTGGCATTGTAGGGGCCACCCGAGGTGTCGAAGATGGTCATCGCCCCATCCGCGGCATAGATCAGGTTGAGGGCATCGTAATGCCCGTGTCCGCCGCCCATCGGCCCGACATCGAAGAGCAGAAAGGAGGCCTTCGTGGCCCAGGACGTGCGCATCACGCCATAGCCGGAATCAGCGAGCAGTTCGCACGGCGGCAGCGGTGCTGGCTCTGCGGGCTGGCCAGCCGCCAGGGCGGCGCCCCAGGACAGCACGGGACTGCTCGGGAATTCGGCGCGGATGCTCTCGGCGCACAGCAGATCGAGTCCATCGCGACTGCTGTCGTTGAGCGCCGGCACGATACGGTCGGGGGCGGACAGGTGGACACCCCATTCGGCCATGCGCTGGGCCAGGGTGCGAAAGGCAGGTGAGAAGTCGCCTTCGCGACCATTGAGTCGCGCGACATTGAAGACCAGGCAGATCTTCTGCACCAGCCAACGGTGGTAAGATGGCGAGCGTTCGTACCACCCGCCGTCGGCATCAGTCTTGGCTTGCACGAAGTCTTGGAGGATACGTGCAGAAGCGATGCGCCAGGCTTCCGCTTCGCGGAATTCGGGGAACAAGGTCGCGGCGACGTACAAGCCGGTGCGTCCGACCACAAAATGGTTGTTCATGCCGCTCTCATGACGCGACAGGAATTCGGCATGCTCCCAGAAGGATTTCACCATCCCCAGGAGGTCGGCGTCGCTGATTTCGGGCGAGGCGAGGAATCCGCTCCAGGCGTTGGGCCAGAATTCGCCCATGCGTAGGCCGGCTTCGATATAGCGCCAGCCCGAGCCAGGGATCTGCCAGTCGACCGCGGGTACCGGCATAGCGATCAGCCAGGAACGCACCGCCTGAGCCCAGGCCCGCGGATAGGCCGGCTGCGGATCCACTCGGTAGGCGGCGAGCAGGGTCGAGGCAATCTCGTGCCGGTTCATCGACCAGACCCATTCGTTCGTCTGCAGGCTCGTACCGCTCGTGGGGTCGAGGTGCCAGTCGATCACACCCTCCGGGTACGTGTGAACATTGGCCAGCATGGTGAAGCGCCCGTGGACGATCAGGTCTCCAGCTTTCACCGCACGGTCGGCCTCATCGCCGGCCAGGGGGGCGGGCGGAAGGGTCCACCGACCGTTGCTGCGGGTACGGAAATAGCCGGCCAGCTCACGCATCGCTCCGGCCTCGTCGCCGGCGGTGCGGCGGTCGCGCACCGTGCGCAGCTCCGCCTGCTCGAGATCGATGCGATCGAGGAGCTGGCCATCGCTCATGCCTGTGCCGCTTGGCCAGACGGGATCATCCTTGCGCGCGAGTCGAATGGTCGAGGACACGTCCGGAGCGCTGAGGACGAATCCCTGCTTGGCGTCTCCCTTCACTCCGAAAAGTGCGAGGGGTAGAGCGATGCGTTGCCAACCATGCGCATGTAACGTGAAGCGCTGGCCTCCTTTCGGGCGGTCGTCACGGCGGATCATGATCGTGACGTCGGCTCCACCATCCTGGCGCAGGAGCAGTTCCAGGATGCCCGGACTCTCAATCCGGACGTAGGGCGAGTCGGCAGCGAGTCCGATCTCGGGGTCTTGCGGGGTATTCCAGGTATGTACCGGAAATGCTGACAAATCGGCGGCGTGGCTGCACTGTATGATCAACAGCAGGATGAACGCGATCTGAGAGGGAGCACCGATCGATCGATTCATGGCACATCCAGAGTGGGTGAGGGACGGTTCAGCAGTGCTGCCAGTAGCATCAGGCTGACGATGCCCAACAGGCACGATCCGACGGCCAGAATTTCCGTGCCAGCATCTCCGCAGGTTACATGGGTGAGATAGGCTAGGACGCCAGCAGTGATGATCACGGGGATCTGGCTGGCGCCGATCAGGGCGAGGAAATGCGCACGTTTGAGGTTTGGCAACAGTTCGAGCTGCATGGCATTGGATTCCGCGAAATTGGCATTGATGACGGCGCCCAACAGACCGAAAATCAGACACCATTGCCAG
>JBILBP010000339.1:0-3233 GCA_044353645.1 Planctomycetota bacterium
GTGGTCAAGGCCGCACTGCCGCTGCCGGCACCGGTCGTACCGCAGATCATCACCCAGGAGCGTTTTCTACCGCCGGTGGCGCCGCAGATCGAGCGCCCGGCAGCGACGCGCGCGGCTGAACCGGCGGCATTGTACCAGTCGACGGCGTCACCTTCCTCGCTGTCATTGCCAGCATCGCCTGTGCCGCCGCCTGTTCCGCCTATACCGCCATTGCCGCCGGCGCGCCGCGAATTACCGCGGGGCGTACGTCGGGTGGTCCAGCTCAACGACATGTTCCTGCTCATCGAGACCAGCGACGGCATTCGTCTGGTCGATCAGCATGCGCTGCATGAGAAGGCCCTGTTCTTGTGCCTCGATCCGGCGCGTACCGATGTGCTGCGCGCCGGCGTGCAGCCTTTGCTGGTGCCGCGTGCGATAGAACTCAACGCTGCCGAGGTCGCGGCGGTGGCGCCGCTGTTGCCCGAATTGGTCAACTACGGCATCGAGGCCGAGGTCTTCGGTCCGACGCAGCTGCTGCTGCGAGCGCATCCGTCGGTGCTCAAGCGTACCAACTGGCAGGCGTTCTTCACCGGCTTGGCGGAGTCCGGCAGCGGCAGCAAGGCCGTCGACGGCCTGCGTGAACGCATCGCGCACAGCGCCGCCTGCCATGCCGCGGTCAAGGCCGGTCAGGTCCTCGGCGAGAGCGAGCAGCTCGAGCTGGTGCGCTTGCTCTACGAGCTGGAGCACATGGAGCACTGCCCGCACGGCCGGCCGACGACGCTCGATCTTTCTTGGACGGAACTCGGCAAGCGTTTCCAACGCTAGCAATGCGCAGCCTGTGTCCTCAATACGTAACCAGTGTCCTCAATGCGCAGCCAGGCGCTGCTGAAGCCTGACCGTCGTCCACCAGCTTGGATACTCCGCCATGATCAATGACCTCTGCGCCTTCATCGATGCCAGTCCGTCACCGGCGCATGCCGCTGCGACCCTCGCGGCGCGGCTGTCGGCGGCGGGTTTCCAAGCCCTGCTGCTGACCGAGTCCACCTGGCAGCTGGCGCCGGGAAGCTGGTATGTGCGGCAGGGGGCGAGCGTCATCGCCTTCGTCATCCGCAGCCCCGCCGTGCGGCGTTTCGCGGTGATCGGCGCGCATACCGATTCCCCGCACCTGCGCCTCAAGCCCAATGCTGCTTTCGCCTGCGAGCACTGCCGGCAACTGGGCGTCGAGGTCTATGGCGGCGTACTGCTGAATTCCTGGCTCGATCGCGACCTGGGTCTGGCGGGCACGGTGCATACCGT
Organism: Planctomycetota bacterium; assembly: GCA_044353645.1. Taxonomy (GTDB): domain Bacteria; phylum Planctomycetota; class UBA11346; order UBA11346; family UBA11346; genus CAIUVD01. The sequence goes on from JBILBP010000339.1 coordinate 1,276, forward strand.
CGATGGCCGGGCGTTGCCGGTGTTGCTGCGCAAACCGCTGGCGCGCGTGCCGCAGTTGGCGATCCACCTCGAGCGCACCGTCAACGAACAGGGTGTGAAGCTCAATCCGCAGACCCAGCTAGCGCCGATCTGGGGTCTCGACGGCACGACCGCGCCTGCCGATGCCTTCGCTGATCTGCTCGCCAACGCTGCCGGCGTACCCGTTGATCAGCTGCTCAGCCATGATCTGAGCCTGTTCGATGTCACGCCGGCGACGCTCGGCGGCGCCGCCGGCGAGTTGGTGTTCGCCGCCCGCCTCGACAACCTCGCCTCGGTGCACGCCGGCCTGTGCGCTCTGCTGGCCGCGCGCGACGGGATCCACGACACGGTGCCGGTGCTGGCCTGCTTCGATCATGAAGAGGTTGGCAGTTCCAGCCGCGATGGCGCTGCCGGTTCGCTGCTGAGCACCGTGCTCGAACGCCTGGCCTTGAGCCTCGGGCTCGCTCGCCAGGCCTACCTCGCGGCTCTCGCGCGCTCGCTGATGCTCTCGGCGGACATGGCCCACGCCGTGCATCCGAACTACGTCGATCGTCATGAACCGCGGCATAAGCCCTACCTCGGCGGCGGGCCGGTGCTGAAGAGCAACGCCAACCAACGCTATGCTACCAGTGCCGCCAGTGCCGCCGAGGTGCGGCGTCTGGCGCGCGCGGCCGGGGTCACGCTGCAGGATTTCGTCAGCCGCAATGACCTCGGCTGCGGCTCGACGATCGGACCGTTCGTGGCGGCAGCTTTGGGCATGGCCGTCGCCGATCTCGGCAACCCCATGCTCTCGATGCATTCCGCGCGCGAATGCGCCGCCAGCGCCGACCACGAGCCCTATGTTCGGCTTCTCGCCGCTCATCTGCGCAGTTGATCGTCGGCCATGTTGATCGTCGGCCTTTCGCCGGCGCTGTTCTTCAAGTATGGCGTTGATAATCTGCTCACCTGGAGTTCTTCATGAGCAGTCATAAAATCCCCTCTGCCCGCACCATCGTCGCTGGCGGTTCCCGTGAACGCCGTCTGCACGACCTCGCGCGCCGCGATGTGCCCTTCGGTGCCGACCGCCTGGCGACCAAGGATCAGCCGTGGTGGCGCGAGATGGCCGCCACCGGCACGCGCGGCTGGGTCGATACCGGTGATCTCGAAGAAGCCGCTGGCTTGTGGTGTCCGTCGTTCGCGGCGTTGACCACCAACAATACGCTGCTCAACAAGGAAGTGCAGAAGGGGCTCTATGACGACCTCGTGCACGAGGCGGCGGCCCTGGTCGCCGATCTGCCGCTCGCCGAGCAGCTCGTAGAGCTGGCCTTCCTGCTCAATGCCCGGCACGGCCTGCGCCTGGCGAGCCGCTTCGGCGGACGGGTCTCGGTCGAGCTGCACACCGCCTGCGCCGATGATATCGAACGTTCGCTGGCCTATGGCCGGCGTCTGTTCGCGATCTGCCCCGAGCATTTCATCGTTAAGGTTCCGTTGACTCCCGCCGGTTTGCTGGCGACGCGCCAGCTGCGCGCTGAGGGCATTCCGGTGAACTTCACCCTCGGCTTCAGCGCCCGTCAGAACCTGCTCGCCGCCGCCGTCGCCGCCCCGAGCTACGTCAATGTCTTCCTCGGCCGGCTGAACGCCTACGTCTCTGACAACCAGCTCGGTGATGGCGTGAACGTCGGTGAGAAGACCACGCTCGCGACGCAGCGGGCGGTGCGCGGCTACACCGCCCAACGCCTGGTGCCGACCCTGCTCATTGCCGCCAGCATGCGCTCGGGCGCGCAGGTCGTCGCCCTCGCCGGCGTCGATGTCCACACCATGCCGCCGAAGGCCGTTGCCGAAGCCCTGGCCAGCGGCGGCGCGGTGCGCGATCGCAGTGCCGAGGATCCCCAGGTCACGGTCGCTGCCGGCGCCGGTCTCGAAGGTCTGTGGACCATCGGCGAAGCCGAGACCGCGCTCGC
>JBILBP010000340.1:0-3225 GCA_044353645.1 Planctomycetota bacterium
GCGGCGTCGCGCCGGCGGGCTGGATCCAGCACTTGCGCAGACCGGCCACCGCCGAGCCATGCGTACCATCGATCTGCAGCGTCAACAGGTCGTCGCGGCGGACGCGCACATCCCACGAGCTGTTGAAGTGACAGATGACGCCGGTGTCGGTAGTGAAGGTGGCATAGGCGGCATCGTCGGCGGTGCATTTATAGGGCTTGCCATCTTCACCGATGCGCTCGGGCAGGTGAGTGGCCCCCAGGCAGCTCACCCCGGTGACATTGCCGAAGAGATTGTCGATGACGTAGCGCCAATGGCAGAGCATGTCGACGATGATGCCGCCGCCGTCCTCCTCGCGGTAGTTCCAGCTCGGACGCTGCGGTTGCTGGTCGCCGACGTGGCCGGTGAACACCCAGTAACCGAATTCGCCGCGCACGCTGAGGATCTTGCCGAAGAAGCCCTGCTCCTTGAGCATCTGGATCTTGCGCATGCCCGGCAGCCACAGCTTGTCCTGCACGCAGCCGTTCTTGACCCCGGCCTTTTCGCAGACTTCCGCTAGGCGCAGGGCCTCGCTGGTCACCACCGCCGTCGGCTTCTCGCAATAGATGGCCTTGCCGTGCTTGACCGCGCGCTCGATGAAGCCGGCGCGCTGGAGGGTACCCGAGGCATCGAAGAACACGCCATAACGCGGATCCGCGAGCTGCTTGTCGAGGTCGGTGCTGTAGGCGAGCTTGATCCCTGGGCTGGAATGCTTCTCTGCCAGGGCCCGCAATTTGGCCTCGTTGCGCCCGGTGAGAATCGGATCGGGCATCAGTGTCAGGTCATCGCTGACCTTGATCCCGCCTTGTTGCATGATTGCCAGGATCGAGCGCACCAGATGCTGGTTGGTACCCATGCGTCCGGTGACGCCGTTGAGGATGATGCCGATCTGCTGAATAGTCATGGCGGGCTCCGATGTGGGGTCAGGTTGAGAGAGTCATAATGGATCGTATATAATATATTCAAATAGATTTTCGGGTCCGGTCCCTAAGAATCTTGTTCATGAGCAGTAGCAAATTTGTTCCGCCAAAGGGTCAGTCCTTCCAAACCAAGCAGGCGCTGGTCTATCACACCTTGCGTGAGGCGATCATGCAGGTGCGTTTGGAGCCCGGTGAGCGTCTGGTCATCGACGACATCGCCAAACGCTTGGATGTTTCGCCGATTCCTGTTCGCGAAGCCTTGCAGTTGCTGCAATCAGAACGCCTGGTCGAGCACAAGGCGCACATCGGTGCGGTTGTTTCGCCGATCACCCCGGAGTCGACTCGCGAAATTTTCGCGATCCTTGAAGCCCTCGAATTGGCGACCTTCCGCCTCGCCCTTGAGTACGTTACCGATGCCGACATCAAGGAATTGATGTGGCTCACCGAACGCATGGAGGCCGTCGCCGACAATCAGGAGAAATGGATCGAATTGAATCTGCGCTTCCATCGTGCCTGCGCCGAGATCGCGCGCATGCCGCGGGCCTTGGAGATGCTGGCGCGGATCAGCGGTGAATGGGAACGTCTCCGTCGCCATTGTTACCTGCGCGCGGGCCGTCCGGATACTGCCGCCGCCCACCGCGAACATCAGGCCCTGGTCAACGCCTTGGCTGCCAAGGATGAACCAACCCTCGAACGCCTCGTCCGCGAGCACAATCGCAGCGCCATGGCCTTCTATCTGAAATGGGAAAAACAGCAGTCCGGCGCTTCGTGAGGGCGCGGCGCCGGGCCGAGCCAGGAGCTGATACGAGTCTATCTGCCCCTCGCTTTTTATATGGCTGAGCACGTCAACCCGACTAACCTTGCCGAGAACGATACGTCCCCATGGCAGCACCCTCAGACAGCTCACGTATCACGGCCCTCGTCGACCTTCAGGGGTTGATCCAGTCGATCGTCACCCAGCGTCGCAGCGGCGATCTCACCGTACGTTCCGACACCGACCAACGTCATATCCGTTTCGCTGCCGGACAGATCGTCGCGGTCTCCGGGATGCGCTTGGAATTCCTCTCTCGGGCGATGTGCTGGACTGGCATCATCAGTCGCGACAAGATACTTCCGATAATCGCCAGCCTGCCTGAAGGCGCCGGCCCGCACGACCTCTTGCAGGCATTGTTGGATAAGCGTCTTATCGATGTCGACGGCGCACTCGACGCCATCGACATGCTCTGCGAGGAGGAGTTCACCAATCTCCTCACCTGGACCGCCCCCGACCTCGAATTCCAAGAGCGCAATCGCCCCGATCCGTGCGCCGATGCCCAGGTCAGGTTGGGGGTCTCGATCAGCCCCAGCGCGATCCTCCTCGAGTGCCTGCGCCGCCAGGATGAATTTTCGGCGATCGCCGAGCAGATCCCGCATGCTTGGGACACCTTGCTGCGCGTGCCCGATGTCGAGATCCGCACCGAGCTGTCGGCTGACGCGCGGTCCTTCCTCAAGAATTGGCGTGACGGGATTCCCTGTGGCGCCTATCTCGAGTCCTATCGCATGCCGACGTTTCGCGCGACGCTCGCACTCGTCGCCCTGCGCTCCCTGGGATTCATTCGCATCTCGACGCCGGCGGAATTAGTGATCCAGGCTGATGCCGCCAATCAGAGCGCGAATTTCCGCAAGGCGCTCGGCCTCTACCGTCGGGCTCTGGTCCTCGGACATGATACGCCGCGCATCCACCTGCAGATCGCCGAATTAGCCGAGCGCTCCGGCAACAAGGCCCTGGCTGCCGAAAGCTGCCTGGCGGCGGCGGCGCAGCTGGTCGACCTCCAGGCAGCGGCTGCCGCCTTGCACAACGCCCTGCGTCTGGGCGCCGACAAGGAAGGCCCGCTGACCCAGCTGGTGGCGCTGCACGTCTCGCTCAATGATCATGTACAGGCGATCCAGGCGCTGCTCGAGCTCGCGCGCCTGTACGAGCGCCGGCGAGCCTTCGACCAAGCGGTGCAGGTCCTGCGCGAGGCCCAGGATCTGGGCGCCGACCGAGCCAACACCGGTTTGACACTGGCGCGTCTGTTTGTCAGCCTGGGCGATAGCGAACAGGCCACGCTGCAATTGGAGTTGGCAGCGCGCGCGCTGCACGAAGCCGAACGCTTGCCCGAGGCCGTCACCGCCTGGCGCGAGCTGGTGCGTCTGCAACCTGGACGTTGCGACTACGCCCGTGAATGTGCCGAGCTGATGGTGTGGTCGGGCGACAAAGATGCTGCCGTTGAGGTCCTGCGCACGACCCTCATCGTGCATCGCGGTG
>JBILBP010000341.1:0-3221 GCA_044353645.1 Planctomycetota bacterium
AGGGGTGACGAAGCCGCACGCCGGGGTGATCGCGACGAGACCGGCAACCGCACCCGAGATCGCGCCGAGCACGGTTGGCTTGCCGCGGATGATCCACTCGGCCAGGGGCCAGCTCAGGGCGGCAGCCGCGGTGGCGATCTGGGTATTGGCGAACGCCAGGGTAGCCAAGCTGTTGGCACAGAGCGCTGAGCCGGCATTGAAGCCGAACCAGCCGACCCACAGCAGGCTCGCGCCGATGAAGGAGTAGGTGAGGTTGTGCGGAGGCATGGCTTCCTTGCCGTAGCCCTTGCGCTTACCGAGGAAGATGGCGCACATCAGAGCTGCCACGCCGGACGAGATATGGACCACGGTGCCGCCGGCGAAGTCGAAGGCGCCGGACATATTGTCGTTGAAGCCCCAGTTCAGAAGGCCGTTCTTGCCCCACACCATGTGCGCCAGCGGCAGGTAGACCACGAACAGCCACAGGGCGCTGAAGATCGCCATGGCGCTAAACTTCATGCGTTCGGCGTAGGCACCGCAGATCAGGGCCGGGGTGATGATGGCGAACATCAGCTGGAACATGCAGAAGGTGCCGAAGGGGATGCTCATCGCATAATCGCCGTTCGGTCCGGGGATCGCGCCGGCCTTTGAATCCCAGACGACGCCGTCGAGGAACAGGTATTGGCTGATGCCGCCCCAGACCGAGCTCTTCGATTCGCCACCGTCGCCGAAGGCGATCGCAAAGCCGCACACTGTCCAGATGATGGTCACGATGCCGGCGATGGCGATCGACTGCATCAACGTGCCGAGGACGTTCTTCCGGCGGACCAGGCCGCCGTAGAAGAGGGCTAGGCCGGGGAGGGTCATCAACAGCACCAGCAAGGTGCTGGTGAGCATCCAGGCATTGTCGCCGGCATTGAAAGCGACCTGATTGGTGCTGTCAGCGGCGAGCTTGGCGTTGGCCTCGATGGCGTTGAGCCGTTCCTCGGGAGTCGGGGCCGGCGCCGCAGGTTCAGCGGCTGGCGGAGTGACCGCCGCATCAACGGCAGCGACTGCGGCAGCGACAGGAGCTGCAACAGGGGCATCGTCGGCGGCATATAGCCCAGACCCGCAGGTCAGGACCACCGCAGCTAACAGAGAGAGAAGAGAACGCGCCATGGAGAAATTCCTTACGGCAAGGTGAATGAAGAGCGATGTATCGCTGCATCCTCTTGGCACATAACGCTCCGATTTCGCCCAGGATCGAAAAATGCGTGCCTGAACTTCCTTGAAACACTTGAAACACAATGACATGACGCGTATTTTTGAGAGACCGCTTCACGTTTACTACGCACCATTTTAGAGCTTCGCCATTGAGCATCGCGATCAAAATTTACGCAGCTGCACATTTCCCGATCCGCTGAGCCGGTACGGCAAACGCCTACCGACTCCGAGGATCCTGTCGGAATAGCTGACCGAGTCAGCCGACCGAATCTATTACCGACAGGCTAGGCTACCTACCCGCGCCCGTCGTGGTTGCCGGCTCTAACACTGGGTGATAGCGACAGCCTGGTCGCCCGCTCACACACGAAACGGTACCGCCTCCGTGGCCGCATTGAGGGTTACCGCGCCGTTTCTACGGTCACACGGCTCAATGCGGTGGGGTGGTTACACCCAGCCGCCTGTCCCGTCTCCAAGTTCTGATCAGGCTTAGGCCGCTGCAAGGATCCGTGCGCGATGGAAACCACCGTTCCTACTCCCAATTGGCTGGTTGGCCTGCTGGTGATCTTCTCTCTGGCTGCCGCGGCAGTCTTCGGGTTGTATCTCTATCGTCATACCCAGCGCGCGAGCCTTGATGAACAGCACGAGCTGCTCAAAGGCCAGCTTGAGCCGATGCGTCTTGTTGCTGCCAGCTACGAAGATGGTTTGGCACCTCTCGATAAGCAGATCAAGGATCGCCGGGCGCTGCTGGCCCCGATCGATGCCTATGAAGCCATCAATCGCGCCGACGTGGATCGCGCCCTGACCTCCAATCGCGCGACCCTGAAGACCAATCAGGGTCTGCAGGAAAAGGTCATCGCTTCCGTATCCGACGCCATGAAGGAAGCGCCCGAACGCCGCCAGGAACTGGGCCGCGAGGAGGAACGGTCCTTCACTACCGAGCGCGACAATGATGACCGGCGTCGGCAATTGCGTGAAGATGTCGAAAGGCAATCGCAGCTGATCGAAACCCAGAAGAAGAAATTGCGCAGCGAAAAAGCCGATTTGGATTATCGGGTCAGCGAGCTCGAAGGCCGCGTGCGCCAACTCACCAATCAGCTCGATTCGAGCAACCGCGAATTCAAAGCCGATGGCCAGATCCTCGCCAGCGAAGCCGATGACGGCTTCGTCGTCATCGGCCTTGGCTATGCTGAGCACCTCCGCAGCGGCACCAAGTTTACGGTCTTCAACCACCGCGGTGGCAAGATCGTGATCAAGGGCCAGATCATGGTCACCGATGTCCGCGAACACGTCTCGACCGCTCGCGTGCTCAATGAAAATGATCGCAATGATCCGCTGGTGCTCGGCGATCAGCTGCACAATCCGGTGTACGACCCCGCCCACGCCCGCAGTTTTGCCGTGCGCGGTGATTTCAAGCGTTTCTCGCGCTCCGAAATCGCGCGATTCATCCAGGAATCGGGCGGTACTCTCGACAATAACCTGTCGGTGAACGTCGACTTCTTGGTTGCCGGCACCAATGCCCAGGCCGACCTCGATCAGGCCACCAAACTCGGTATGAGCATTATCAGCGAAGATCAGCTGCTTGAGTTTCTGCGCTTCGACTCGCGCCCATCAACCTCGACCTGGGCCTACATCTTCGCTGCCGCCAAAGAAGGCAAGCGCTTCGGATTGTCCGGTACCTTCAACGAGGTGTCCGAATCGACCATCCGCAAGAGCATCGAACGCAATGGCGGCAAGACCTCCGGAGGCGTGAGCGCAGGCTATGCCGCCCTGATCGTCGGCAGCAATGCCGAGGACGCGATGGCCCAGGCCCGCAAGCTCGGCGTGCCGATCATCGATCAGTCGCAGTTTGCCCGTATCGTCGAGCCCGAGTGAGGATCCCGTGAATTTCAACCCCTTCTCGTTTATGGCCCTGATCCTGCTGGTGATGTTCACCGTCGTGCTGGCGTCGCTGACCGTCGTCAAATCGAACCAGGTGCGCACCTTCCTCGAAGGCGACCCCGAGCAGCGCGAATTCAAGACCAACGCCAAGCTCCGCGAAG
>JBILBP010000342.1:0-3216 GCA_044353645.1 Planctomycetota bacterium
CGGGATCTTTCGCCAAGCAGCGGTCAAGGATCGCCGCCACCGTCGGATGGATGTCGGGCAGGCGCGCCGCGATCGATGGCGGAGCATGCTTGAGATTGGCCTGCAAGCGGCCGGACTCACGCGTTTCATTGAAGGGCGGCTTGCCGGTGAGGAGATAGAACGCACACACCCCCAGGGCATAGACATCGGTACGGAACGTCGGACGTTTGCCGAGGATGAGCTCGGGCGCAAGGTAGGTCGCCGTACCGAAGATCATCTTCGGCTGGGCCCGTGGCAGCAGCTTTTGAAAGAGGCTGGTGCGCCGCGAAAAGCGAATGCTGCCGTAATCCAAGAGCACCAGATGGCCATCTGTGTGCAGGGTGCAGTTTTCAAGCTTGATGTCATTATGGATGATGTCCTGCTGATGCAGGAATGCGACGACCGAGCAGAGTTCGGCCAAGCATGACACTGCCGGGTAGGCCTGCGGTTGAGCCTGCAAGCTGGCGAGATTCCTTCCCGGCACCAAGTCCATCGCGAACGCCGGCCGGCCATCGATCTCGCCCCGGCGCCGCCCGACGGGAATAGACGGATGGGTCAGACGACTGATCGTATCGTACTCTTCGAGAAAATTCTTTACCTGCTGCTTTTCGGCCGCGCGCTCTGGACGCATCACCTTCACGGCGTACTGCTTGCCGGCATCACGCCCGGTGTCATCGCGATGATCGGCACGGTAGACTTCGGCAACTCCTCCCGACCCGATCATTTCACGCAGGATAAATGGGCCAAGATTGAGATTGGTGAGAGCTTTCGCCATTGAGATCGTTATGCTCAGAATACCTGCCTAGAGATCAATCGCTGAGCATACCCGTGCGCAGATGGTCCCAGGTGAGCTGCAGAGCGGCACTCGCCGCGCGCGCTTGGATGCGTTCTCGCGCGCCCTGTATGAACACCTTGCGAGTTATGCACCCGCGCGTCGTTGCCACTGCTAGCCATACCGTTCCCACCGGCGCCTCGGCGGTTCCGCCGCCAGGGCCGGCGTATCCTGTAGTTGCGAGGCCGATATCCGCCCGGCAATGCTCGCGCACCCCGACCGCCATCGCCCGCGCACATTCCTCAGAGACCACTCCCGCGTCGATGATCGTCGCCGATATCCCCAGCCGCGCGCGTTTCACCGCCGCATGATAAGTGATCAATGATTCGCGTAAGACCTTCGATGCGCCGGGTACGGCGGTCAGCAACGCCGCGACATGGCCTCCGGTGCAACTCTCGGCGGCGCTGATGGTGGTTTTACTCTTTTGCAAAGTCGCCACGAGCGACGGCGCCAGACCCGGCTCAGGTAAGAGGAATTCGCGCAGGCAGGCCCGCACCGCCCGGATTCGTGCGGCCACCGCCCGGGCGCTACCAACGACGCGCACGGTGATGTACCCCAGTTCGCTGACGGTGATGCCCACCTGCGGGGCAGCCTCGCTCAACAGCGTACCGAGCCGCTGTTGAGCCGCAGATTCACCGATTCCCGCAAACCATACTTCGCCGATGGTCGGCACTGTCAGCCCGGGAAAGCGCTTACACAGGCCGCTCGTGAAACGCCTAGCCATGGCTTTCATCTCGTGCGGAACACCAGGGAAAACCGCGACTACCGCCTTTCCCCCGGTTGGCCGCCGAAAGCCCGCCACCATCCCCGGGGCCGTACCGCGATCATTCGCCAAGGGCCTTGCCCCCTTCGGCAGCAGTGCTTGGCGACGATTGTTGGCGGGGATCTCGCGATCAGGGGCGAGGCGCCGATAGCGTGCGACGATCACCGCCCACGACGGCGGATGGTCGAGCAAGGGCACGCCCATGGCGGCGGCCAGGGCGTGCCGCGTGCGATCATCATCGGTCGGCCCCAGACCACCGCTGACCAGGATCAGATCGGCATCCTCGGCAGCGTGACGCAAGGCGGCGGCGATGGCTGCCTCGCCATCGCCGAGCTGTTGGGCGCCGAGCACGCGAAAGCCGTGATCGGTGGCCAAGCGGCACAGGAACGTGGCATTGGTATCGGTTACCCGTCCCAGGATCAATTCATCGCCAATGGACAGGATGCGAACGGTTGGATGCATACGAGGTCGCGACCGGGAAAAGTGAGCAGCGGAGACTTCTAGCCTGTCGCCGCCGGCAAGCCTGTCGACCTTCGGTCTTTCCTCGCCGAGGTCAGCCGCACAATCCTCGTCTCATGTCCTGCACCCGGTCCCTTATTCCGCTCGTTGGCTGGTCACTCGCCGTGCTGTTGGGCACGGTCCTGATACCGTCTCCCCTGTTACCTGGGGCTGATCCGACGACCCAATTCGCAGACGGTGGTGACGCCGATGAAAGCGATGCGAAAACGTGGGCGGAACTGCAATTGGAGGCCGCAGAATATCAGCGAGAGCGCTTCCGTGCGCCAAAAAGCCAGTTCGACGACGTGGCTGCCAAACGCTATCTCGATCGCGCCCGCGAGCTGCTGACCACCGGTCATGAAATCCGGGCGCGTTGGTGGGCCGAGGATGCCTTCGATGAATTTCCCTATTCCAGCCTCGCCGGCGATGCCCTGCGCATGGGCATGGAAGGGGCCGCCGTGCACGGCAGTATCAACCAGGTCCGCGACAAGCTTTCCCGACTGTGGCTGTTCATTCCCGATTATCCGGGTCTCGGCGAAGCCATGGACCGCGCGATGTCGGTCGCCGAGGACGTGCAGGATTTCTCGAAAGCGGTCAATCTCGATGCCGAAGAGCCCAGCGAGGTGATTCGCCTCGATGGGCGCAGTACGCAGAACGATACCGAGACCAACCGCCTGCTGCGCTTCCTCTCCCTGCATGGTGATCGCGAATCCATCGCCCCGCGCGCCACTCTTGGCTTGGCCCGTGGCCTGCTGCTGATCGGCAGCAAGGACGACATTTATGCCGCCCGCCGCGCCTATGAGAAGTTCCTCGAGGATTATCCTAACAACTACCTGACTTTTACCGCCTTCTGCGAATATGCGCTGAGCTATCTGGTGGCCTATCGCGGCGATCAGTATGACATCGGTTCGCTGCATATGGCCAACGCCGTCATCGATCAGGCGGAAATCGAGACCCGTGGCGATCCGCTGCGGGCCGCCACCGTGCAGGCTTATCGCAAGCGCATCCGCGTATGGTTGCAGGATCGTGATCTGGCGGTCGCACGCTGGTATCGCGCCCGCGGCACGCCCAGGCTGTTGACCTGGCTCAAATCGCCACCCGGACT
>JBILBP010000054.1:0-10821 GCA_044353645.1 Planctomycetota bacterium
CAGCAACTGAATCTCGAACGTCCGGTGGCGTTCAAGATCTTCGAACCCCAGCGCTGCGTGCGCGATGCCCAGCTGGCCAAGCGCTTCCTCGCCGAGGCCGGCAAGGTCGGCAGCGTTAGCGATGACGGTCTGGTGCAGCTCCACGAGAGCGGTGAATGCAACGGCCTGCTCTGGTGCAGCATGGAATGGATCGAGGGCGACACCCTTGAGAAGCTCATGCAACGGGATGGCACCGTCGATCCCGACTTCGCCTTGCTGATCATCGACAAGGTCGCCAGTGCCCTGGGCGTGGCCCATGCCCGAGGCGTGATCCACGGTGATCTGCGGCCCTCGCACATCATCCTCATGGCTGATGGCCGGATCAAGCTCACCGATGTCGGAATGATGGGCATCTTTGAAGAAAGCGAATTGCCCGCCGATAGCCCGGCTGCCTTGGCCTGGTATCTCTCGCCGGAGGAAGCCACCGATGGCGCCTGTGATCCGCGCAGCGATGTCTACAGCCTGGGCTGCCTGTTGTATCACCTGCTCACCGGCAAACCGCCGTTCACCGGCGCCGATACCGGCGCGGTGATCACGGCTCATGCCGCCCAGCCGATTCCTTCGCTGCGCAAGCTGCCTCTGCCCGCCCGCCTGGATGTGGTCAGGCTCGACGCCCTGCTGCAAGGTATGTTGGCCAAGAATCCTGCCTGGCGTCAGGCGACGATGGCCGAGCTGCGCGAGGAGCTGCAGCCGATCCGGGCTCAACTCAGCGCTGAGCCGCTGGCCCCCGATGCTCGCCCGGCATGGCAGCGCAGCTCTGAGCGGGTCGCCAGCTCGCGTCAGCCGACTGCCCCGCACGCCGACGACCGGCTCCGCAAGATCCTGACCGGGGTCCTTATCGGCGCCGGCCTCGTGATCCTGGTGTCGGTGATCCTCTCCATGATCGGCCCGGCGAAGAAACGCGAGGCTGAAACGCCAACCAAGCCGACACGTGAGGTCCATACTACGCCACCGACTCAGCCGGTGGCGGCACTTGTGTCGATAGCGGGAGCGGCTCGCGTGGCCGAGAAAGTACCCGAGAAAGTGCCCGAGAAAGTGCCCGAGAAAGTGGCCGAGAAAGTAGCCGAGAAAGTGGCCCAGCCGGTAGCGGCCGAGACGGTGCCCGAAGCCTCGCTAAGCAAGCCGTGGACCGCCTTGCAGATCGTCGTCGACCAAGCCCAAGCCGCCAACGAATGGTCGACCGCCGAGCAGGCCCTGATGACTTTCGTGCCTGAAGCTCAGGCCGATCCGGCTATCGCCCGGTCCGTGAACCAGCGCCAGCAGCAGCTCGCCAGCGACGGTGATGTCTGGTATCGGTCAGCCCTCGCCAAGCTCGCCAACGGCGATTCGACGGAGGCCCTCGCGGAGCGCGTGCGCGGCATCGAAACTCTCCGTAACCAGGTTATCGCCGACAGCCGCCCCGATGCCGAGTCGCGGTATCAGGAAGCCCTTACCAAGCTCGTGCAGCGTCTCGATGCTGCCAAGCGCCAGGCTCGTCAGGCCGTGGAAGCTGGTCGCGTGCTCGATCTGCCGAAGCTTGCCGTCGACCTTGCACCGGCATTTGCGCAGACTCCGGTGACCGATCTGCATCGGCACTTCTCCTTGCTCTGCAACGAGGCCGCCGGCACCAAGTCGCTGTGGCTGACGAGCTGGGCGGTGACCAAGCCCAGGCTGCTCGCCGCCAAGGGCGCCAATGCCCTGGCCGCCGCTGCCGCTTTGCTGCTGGTCGGCGATACCGCCGAAGCCAAGGCCCTGCTCGCCAATGACCCGGTGTTGGTGAGCGGTGATCTGCTGCGCCGTCGTGAGGCGATCTTCGGGCGCAAGGCGGCGGTGCTGACCTTTGATGATCCGGATGACCTGCAGTACATCGAGGTCTTCACCGGCAATCCGCGGATGTCTGGCGGCACACTCACCGGCCCGCCTGGCGAAGTCATTGCCATCGCCTGCGCGGCGCCGCTAAGCAGCGCTGGCTGGGACATGGCCGTGGGCATCCGCCTCGAACAGACCACTACCGACGGCCAGGCGGTGGTCTCGCTGGCCCGCGGCATGACCGCCGATGCCCAGGTGCGCATTGAAAAAGAAGCGCTCTTCTCGCGCGTGCGTACCGTCAGCGGTTGGCAGGAGACCAGCTTCGTGCGCCCAGCGTCGAAGATCCTGCGTCTGCGCCTGACCGAGCGCGCCGGGACGGTCACCATCCTGGTCAATGATCAGGTGATCCTACAGGCGGCGAAAGCCACCATCACCCCCGGCTCGGTCCTGCGCTTCGAAGCCAGCGGCATGCTCTGGGCGATCATCGACCTCCAAGCCCTCAGCGAATGAAAGAAGCTCGTCCGTCCGTTGTGTGGGTGGCTTGGCGCGTCGCGCGGATGATGAGGTGACCTCTATCGGCCTTAATGAGAAGGTGGTGTGCAAGCGGTTACCAGGATTTTTCTGCGACCAGTCTATCATCAGGAGTCCGTCACCGCTTCAGCTCTTTCAGGGGGCATCGGCACCATTGAATGGATCTCTTCAATGGTGCCGAACTCCTGATGATGGATTTCCCTCTCTGTCGTGTTTTGTTAAGCTTTGCTGGGAAATTCTATCTGCGATCTGCCCTGGGTTCAGAACATGGTCCACGCATCCCGTCTCCATGGCGTGCTGCGGCATCTCGTCAACTTTTGCTGTTTGATCCTGGGCATAGGTTATTCCGCCATGGGCCTTGATGGCCACGAAACCATCTGATCCGTCACCATCATAGCCTGAGAGTATAACTGCCGTGGCCAACGCACCGCAGTCGATGGCAAGCGAGTTCAGGAAGCGATCGAATGGCTTGTGCCGTCCGGGAGTCTCCATGCGTGGTACCACGCAGAACCGCCCTTCGGAAATCGTCAATTTGACGTTTGGTGCAATAGTATAGACATGATTTGGCACGGCGAGTTCGCCGTGCTGGGCGGCGGTAACCGCCATCGTTGTGATGTTCGAGAGAATCGTTGGCGTTAGGCTGAGTTGGTCCGCTTTAAGATGCTGAATAACTACGAACGCCAGACCGGAGTCCGGAATCATGCGCTTAAAGAAAGCGATCAGCGCCTCCAGTCCGCCAGCCGACGAGCCAAGGCAGATAATTTCCGTCTGATGCATGCGAGTTTGATCTTCCTCCGGCTTCACGGATCGCCGGTTTAGAGAACTGAGCAGACCTGTGCGGCGGGGTTGCCGTTAGTCACGATCAATGAGTGCTGGTCGGAAGGAGAAACTGAGGTGGTGCTGGGGCCAAGCCCCGTGGCGGGGACCAGGCTGCGGAGCGGCCCACAACATTCAGCTGCAAGGTCAGGCGTCGTGCTTGGTGCGTTGCGCAGCGCCGACGGCAGCGGCTCACCGATCCCAAGATCAGGTGCCGTCCTGCGCAAGTCGATGTCTGGCTTGCGAGCGACATCGCTCATGTCGTGGATTCCTTGCGGTACGTGCGCCGGAGCTTCTGTGCGGTCGATTCTGATGCAGGATGAGCCATAGGGGGAAATTCTAACGGTGATTTATGGGACCTTTAGAGGTCCGTGAAATCGTGAGAGGATGATTCGGCTTGCGCCATTCCCAAATCGTTTTGGCGAGAATCGTAGGGGTCATTTTCAGCTCAGAAAGGTTTCAACCAGCGCTCCTGAATGTCCCCGATGAGACGCAGCAATTCGTAAAAATGAGGTGGCTTCACCAGGTAATCAGAGGCGCCGGCGGCCAGGCACTGTTGACGATCGACAGGGTGATTGGAAGTAGAAAACACCAAGACCGGCATGGTCTCGAAGATCGGCTGCTGACGTATAGAAGCCAGCACCTCACGTCCCGAGGCACGCGGCATGTTCAGATCGAGAAATGCGAGATTGGGGATCTTTTCGGAGTTGCGGCCGATTTGCCGGATGCCCCAGATAGCTTCGTCGCCGGCTCTAAATATCGTGAAGATGGCCTCGATTTTGAGTTCTTCGAAGGCCGTGCACAGAAGCTCGACATCGGAAGGATTGTCTTCCACGAGTAAAAGGTGAAGGCTCATGACTTTAGATCGTTGCTTTTACAAATAGTAATTCGCCTATCAAGGGAGAAATAGTCTTTTCTAGAGTTTTATAGACTCTGTTAGATAAAAAATAAATCGTTCGCGGATTGATTCTCAATTTTGATAGGACACGAATACGTACGCGAGAGCAGGTGTCTATAATGTCAATGATATTCTATTATTCAGAAAAAGCTTATTAAACTTTATTGAATGGACTTCGTAATTACTTGATGAAAGTATTTAAATAAAATCATTTTTTATTTAAGTTTTAATCTATTTTGCGATCTGGTTATTAAGCGCCTTTAGATCATTCATGTTTTTCCGATCGCGCATATCTGTGGGTTCATTCATCATCATGCAATCGCGCAGCTTCGGTGCTGCCATCTGCATATGCTTCATCAGATGTGCTGCGATGAAGATCTGCATCTTTGCGTCACGTTTGGCATCGTCTGACTTCTGTTCGGCAAGTCGCGACAGGAATTGGCTGATCAGCATCAGCTTCTGGTCATCTGTTGCTTGCCTGATCAGCAGCGCGCGCTCATGTAGCTCGGTGTTTTGGGCATTCTGATCCTCGGCAGCCTTCTGCCGTAGGCGCAGCAGTTCTTGACACTGTTCGCTGAGTGGATCCTGAGTCACGGTTGTGTCGTCTCTGGATTCAGCGGCGATGAGCGTCCATGGCGTGACGGTCAGCGCGGTCGACAGGCCCGCGAGTGCGAATGACCGGCGAAGAGGGAAGGCATCAAGAATCATAGGTTCGCCACGTGCAGAGTGAGGTTGGGGGGCAGGATCAGCGATGTTCGATGAGGTCGTCGCGGCTGAAGCGTACCTTAGCATCGAGGGCGTGCTGATCATCGGGACTGCGATAGCCGAAAGTGCAGAGGGCCACGGAGGCAAAGCCGCGTACCGATAAGCCAAGGATCTCGTCGAATTTTTCTGGTTCGAAACCTTCCATGGGGCAACTATCGATGCCTAGTAGGGCTGCTGCCGTCAGCGCATTTCCGAGGGCTATATAGGTTTGCCGCGCCGACCACTCATCGATCCAGCGATGGCGTGGCCCATCGATGAGATCGCGGAGTATTGCCTGTCTGTATTCTCCAAGCGATTCTGGTGAAACCTTACGGACCTCGGCGATGCGCGCGATGAAACGATCGACATAGGCATGACCGAGGTTTCGGCGCACGGCGAAGACCACGAGGTGCGAACTGTCGGCTACCTGCGATTGTCCGTAGGCTGCTCCGGTTAGACGTCGACGCAGTTCGGGGTCTTTGATAACCAGGAAGCGATAGGGTTGCAGGCCATAAGACGATGGACTAAGGATCAAGGCCTGTTCGATGGTTGACCAGGTACCGGGGGCGATGATGCGCGTCGGATCGAACTTCTTTACCGCGTAGCGCCAGTTTAAGCACGCGATGAAATCATGATTGGTAATCGTGGACATGTAGTATTCCAATGACGGCGACCAGAGACCCTGAGAATGAGTTGCGGTTAGCGAGGAACGTGCCTAGTCTGGCGTCGATACCGCAGAGGTAGATTTATCGAGGTTTTTTTATATATCTTACTTTTTTAGGATCACGTTCGGTGATTTTTTCTCAAAAGTCGCTTGCCACTGTCCTATGATGCTCTTGCATTCGGCAGGACTGAGATCGGCTGATCTTGCCAAGCGCACGTCGAGAAAGCCGTTGCCGGCTGTGCGTCAGGTCGCTCCCGCCCCTTTAATCTTGGCATGGAGAATGCTAAGTTCGTTACCTTTACTTCTATAACTTTCGCCAATAATCTCTTCCCGTGCCCGTTCCGAAGAGGATGAGAGTGCTCTTTGCCGCGGATACGCCACCCCAAGATCATCATGTCAGTGAACCTAATTCCGACTCCTTCGCTGTTTTCGTCTGTGGTCGAGAGTACCGGTAGATTTCTTTCCGTGAGTCTACGGTGGCGGTAGTTTCCTCGTTCATTGCGGGAGCACGTCTGCGGCTGTCAGTGAGCTTAGTGCTCGCTCTCCTCGGTGGCAGCGCGCTACGCGATGTCCGGGCTGAGGAGCACGCCATGGCTACAGCCGAAGCCGGCAAGACAGAGGTTGAAACCGGTGATGTGACGGTGGTTCCAGCTGGTCGTTCGCGTTATTGGCAGCGTATCGCCGCCTATGAGCCAAGCTATTTCCTGGTTGAACCGTTGCCGCCTTCGTTGCGGCCGGGAAACACCAAGATTCAATTGAGCTTCGCCTTTCAGCTTATCGGCAATCCCAAGTTCACGATCGTCGAAGGTGACGAACGCGCCGATGGACTGTACGGAGCATTCTCGCAGACCTCCTTCTGGAATACCGGCGTTGAGTCGAAGCCTTTCTACGATTCGAGTTATCGCCCAGAGATCTTCTGGCATCAGGGCTTGCTTCCTGGGTTGTTCGGTAGCGACGGTCTGGCCGGCGAGGCCGGTCTCGGTCATGAGTCGAATGGTCGCGCCGAAGAGGATTCCCGTAGCTACAATTTGCTCTATGTCCGGCCGCAGATCCGTTGGGACTTCAACTACGGATGGTGGTCTCGGCTTTCACCGAAGATATTCACGTACATCGGCTCGATGTCTGAGAATCCTGACATGAAGCGCTATCGCGGCTATGGCGACCTCGATATTGCCATCGGCAACCGTGAGGGGATCCTGCTGGCCCTGCGTGGACGTGTCGGCAGTAAGCTTGATCGGGGTAGTCTGCAAGCCGACCTGAGTTATCCCTCGGATCGGATAACTGGCGGATGGACCCACGGTTATCTCTATGCCCAGACATTCGTGGGCTGGTCGGAAAATCTTCTCAACTATGATCAGAAGGTCGAACAGCCGCGTATTCTCATCGGTTTCGCCATTACCCGCTGACCGGCTTGTAGTCTCAGCTTGTTTGCCTCAACCTTGGCGGTGACTTCACCATGTCTATGAGCTCGTTCCCGCCTCAGCCGCGCGCCGGTCTGCGGATCATGATCGTTGACGATAATCCTGATGAGTTCACGCTCATCGAAGCCGGTTTCCGGCATCATTCCTGTGCGGTCATTCTCCAGACCGCGACCATCGCCCATCTGGCTCTGGTCGACTTTGCTCTTTGCGACCTCGACTTGCGGCCGGAACTCGCCCTGGTCGACATAAATATGCCAGCGATCGATGGCTTTGGCTTAGCTGGTGAATTCATCAGCCATGGCTTGAAAACCATCTTGATGTCGACCCATGTCGATGCTGTGCGTTGCGAGCGGGCGACGGCCCTGGGGGCTTTGGCCCTGCTCAAAAAACCCGGGACATTCGCCGGCTACGCCGAGTTCGCCGCGCGCGTGATGGCGCTTACCGGACGGCCTCTTGCCGTCGACTAGGAGTCTGTCGGGAAGAGATTCGGTCGGCTGACTTGGTCTCGCCCGCCATCTCCGGCGTTGGCACAGCGTGC
The DNA here is from genome assembly GCA_044353645.1 of Planctomycetota bacterium. Taxonomy (GTDB): domain Bacteria; phylum Planctomycetota; class UBA11346; order UBA11346; family UBA11346; genus CAIUVD01. The sequence continues at coordinate 7,440 of JBILBP010000054.1, forward strand.
ACATCGTGCTGCTATCTGCACTCTTATCGCCTTGGATCAGCTGCACGATACCGTCGCCATCCTCGGTCATCTCTTTCCGATAGGCGTCCTAGACACGCGTCATGAGCGGATGAAAGGCCACCCAGCGCGCGGGATTGGCAGCGAGCACGCTCAGCTGGAACCGCGCCAGGGCATGCGTAGCGGTGATGACCTCGGCGGCGTTGCGCACCGCCAGCGGTTGCCCGACGATCAGGGTCTCGCGGATCCATGCGAATGGCACCAGCGGAGCTTGGCTGTGCAGCGCCAGCTTCGCCGGTCCGCTAGGCACCCGCCAGTTGTGCCCGTGGCAGTGCATGATGATCCCATCACCGGCATAATCGCGATCGGCAAGCAGGCCGAGCACACCACCGCGGCGTAGGTGGCGCAGGGCCCCGCGGGCGGCGCCGACCCACGGCAGTACCTTGGCGCCGAGGCATTGGTGCAGGTAAGCGAGCTCGCCATCGGCCCAGGTGTCGCCGGCCGGCAACGCCACCACCGCCAGGTCGTCGACCAGGCCGTGGGCGTGGAGGGCGGCGAGGATCCGCGTCCAATCCTGATGCAGGGCGGCGAGGATCAGCGGCCCACGCAGTCCTGCGCTGGCGGTCGTACGGTCGAAAACCCCCCACGGATCGCAGAGCTCCACCGCCCGCGGTTTGCGCGCGACGCGATCCAGGCGCAGCATGTGCGTGAGATGATCGGCGCAGGCGAGATAGCAGCGGCGCCCCGCCCGGACGCGGGCCCGCGCATCGGGAATCAGCACCGCGAGATTGGCGTCGAGCGTGCGTCGGCCGCGGGCATCGCACCACCACATCAGCTCGCCGCCGAGGCGCGCTACCAGGCCCGCGGCAGCGGCGTTGAGATCGCGCGCCAGCACCCGCCCCAGACGCCAGGCGGCGTACTTCACGAAGGGGGCTGGGGCCAGCAGATCACGTGCCATGGCGGGGGTGAGGGTTAGTGGCTCTTGCCGTCGACGAAGACCAGGCGCGGCTGCAATTCACCACGCCAGCGCGCCGCCTGCGGGCGCACGAGGAGATCGAAGGTGCTGCCCGCCGAGGTGAAGGTCGTGGCGTGCTTGGCGGCGCGCCATGCCAGCAGTTCGCGCATGCCGCCGCCGGGATCGGTGAGCGCGCCCTTGAGGTGCTCGCCCTCCTTGCCGAACAGCCGGGGTTTGCTGATGAACGAGGCGTGTTGCAGGCGGATGATCGGCTCGGGGTTGGCGATGCCGAACGGCCCGAGCTGGTCGAGGTAGGTGAAAAATTCTCCATCGAGTTCGGCGATCGCGGCCTCGCCGTCGAACTCGGTCTGCTGGGTCATGCTGCCCACCGGTACGCGTTGCGCGACGTGCTTTTCGAAGGCCTCGATGAAGGCCGCGACCTGGTCTCCACGGATCGAGAGGCCAGCGGCCATGGCGTGGCCACCGCCCTTGACGATGAATGGCCGACAGGCATCGATGGCCTCGCCGAGATGGATCTGCGGAATCGAGCGCAGGCTGCCTTTGCCCGTCGACGGCCGCCCCAGGCTGTCGGCGGTGGCGGGCTGAGCGGGATCGAGGGCGATCACGCAGGCCGGCTTGCCAAAGGTCTCGACTAGGCGGCTGGCGACGATTCCGACTACGCCCTGATGCCAGCCTTCGCCGGCGAAGACCAGCGAAGCCCGGGTCTTATACAGCGGATTGGCCTCGGCCTCGGCGATCAGATCGGTAGTCAGGATCTGCGTCAGGCGTCGGCGTTCGTCGTTTTCGGTGATGATGCCTTTCAGCGCCTCATGGGCCTCGGAGGCCGAGGTGGCGGTGAGCAGGCGGATGTTGGCCATGGCCGTGCCGACGCGGCCGGCGGCGTTGAGCAGCGGGCCGATCTTCCAGCCGATGTCGCCGGCGGTCATATCATCGCCGAGACGCGTATGATCGAGCAGGGCGCGCAGCCCGGGATTGGCGGTGCGCTTGAGGGCGTTCAGGCCGTGATGTACGAGGATGCGGTTTTCACCGATCAGGGCCGCGCAATCAGCGACCGTACCGACCGCCACCAGGGCCAGGGCATCGAGCAGGTAGTCGCGCAGCCGGGGCGTGAGCTTGTCGGATTGGCAGAGGACTTTGGCGGTGGCCCAGGCCAGTTTCCAGGCTACGCCGACGCCCGCGAGCCCCTTGTCGGGATAGGGGCAGCCGGGCTGGTTGGGATTGCACACTGCCGTGCATTGTGGCAATTGCGGCTGCGCGAGGTGGTGGTCGGTGATGATCACATGGCAGCCGGTCTCGCTCTCGATGCGCTTGGCCCAACCACCGTCAGCGATGCCGCAATCGACGGTGATCATCAGCTGCGCGTCGTGCTCTTGGACCGCGTGCAGACTGGCTTCGGAGAGACCGTAGCCGTCGATGCGGCGATGCGGAATCCACGCCGTCGCGTGGTGCGAGCAGGCATTGACGAAGAGCGCCAGCAATGAAGCCGAGGTCGAGCCATCGACGTCGTAATCGCCATGGATCAGGATCCGCTCGCGGCGGTTGATGGCGTCGGCGAGACGCTGCGCGGCTACTGCCATGCCCGACATCAGCTCTGGCTTATGCAAATCTGCTAGTCGCTTAGCGGAAAAAGCCTCGGCCTGGGTGGCATTCTGGACCCCGCGCAAGGCCAATAGGGTGGCGGTTAAGCGGGAAATACGCAGATCATTTTCAAGTTCGGCAATGATGTCGTCGGGTGCCCGGCGGGCTGTCCATGGGCGGCTAGCGGTGAGCATCGAGGCATTGTCGGCTTTGGGGGAGCTTGTCCATCTCGCAGGCTGCGGCGCACTCCGCTGACTCGCGGAGCCCCGGTAGACCGCCACTGCTGGTAGGCTCCAGGTCGACTACTTGCGCTCGATTGCTCTTCGCCATAGTCTTGATCATCCGCGGAGCGACGGTTTCGCTTCGCATTCCACCGGTGAACTAGTTCCGAATTCTGATTGGTCGCATGTCGCGCAACTCTCTCTCACGCAAAAAGCCTACGCAAATTGCCGAGTCCGTTTCGACGTCTGGCCCATCGCCTATTCGTATCTCTGTCACCATAACCAGCAGCCGTGAGGTGTCTCCGTGGCAGTCGGTACCGTAGTCCGTTTTGATCGTCGTCGTGGGTATGGCTTTGTCGCCCCAGAAGATGGCGGCGAAGATGTTTTCGTCCACCAAAACAACATCAGCATGGAAGGCTTCCGCTACCTACAGGTAGGCGAGAAGGTCAACTATGAGCTCGAAGTGGGCGAGAAGGGCATGAAGGCCGTCTCGGTCGCCTTGGTCGAGCCACGCGTCGAACGCCCCCAGGGCGAAGGCGAGTTCGGCGATCACGAAGATCCCGATGAACGCGACAATCCTCGTCCGCGTTTCGGCGAACGGGCTCCCCGT
>JBILBP010000343.1:0-3190 GCA_044353645.1 Planctomycetota bacterium
CCGGAACCGATAATAGCAAGTTGGGGCATGATAACCTCGAAACGATAAGAGCTTAGAAAAGCGAGCGCTGGGCTGCGCGAGCAGAAGGAGGTATGCGCCTGCGCAGCCGCAAGACAACCATGACCCTCACCCGCTGATGGGTGAGAGTCGGGAGACCACGCCGTGGCCTCAGTGCTTCACCTGGAGGCGCGTACCCATCGGTTGGCCGATGCCTTTGATCAACTCATCGAACCAGGGCAGGGCCACATCGAAGGGCTTGCCGCCCTTAATGCGCGGGAACTCGATCGGCCGCAGACGGCCGCCGCGATCCTCATCATGGCCGACGACGCCACCCTCGCCGCGCAGAGCACTTTCGACGGCGGTGTCGACCATGCTCTTGATCAGACGCAGATCATCAATGTTGGCGGCGGCGGCGCGCGCAAAATAGCCGCTCTTCTGCACCAGGGTCTTTTCGGCGCCGATGAGCTTCGCAAACTGTTTCGAGAACCAGGCACCGACATTGACCTTATCGAGCTTCACATGGCCGAAGGCATCGCGCTCGACGGCTTCGCCACGCGATTCCATCTCCGCAACAATCTGCTCGACACAGGCGCCTTCAGAGATGAAGACGTTGACGCAGTCCTTGCGATCCATAATCAGCTTGAGGCGTTTGGCCTCGGCCTGCAGATCGATGGCCATCTCCGGAATGTAGACCGCGTCGATATCCTTGTGCGCGCTATCGAGGTTGAAACCGGGGACGAATTCCAGGGCCCGTAAGCGCTCGCGATAGGTCTTGGCGGTGGCCGCCGTCAACCAGCCGCAATTGCGTCCCATGACCTCATGGATGATCAGCATCCGCGGATTGGCGCTCTGCTCATTGACGACATTCTCGAAATACTTGGCGCCCTCTTCGGCGGCGGTCCACGCCCCGAGCGATTGCTTGATCGGGAAGACATCATTGTCGATGGTCTTCGGTAGGCCCACGACGGTGAGCTTGTAATTGTTGCTGGCGAGGTATTTGGCGAGGTCGGCGGCAGTAGTATTGGTATCATCGCCACCGACCGTATGGAGGATTGTCACCCCATCCTTGGTCAGCTGATCGGCGGCGACCTTCAGCGGATCCTGACCTTCCTTGACCAGACCGCGCTTCACGCAGTCGGCGACATTGGTGAGCTTGATGCGGCTATTGCCGAGCGGACTACCGCCGTGGCGATGCAGCACATGCGCCTGGTCGCGCACGAGCTGGGTTACGACCATCGAATCACCAAGCAGCAGACCCTTATAACCACCGCGATAGCCGATGAGTTCGATCTCCGGGGCGACTTCGCTGTAGCGTTCGATCAAGCCGCCAACCGCAGACGATAAGCACGGGGCCAGACCGCCGGCGGTAAGCATGGCGACTTTGTGCTTCGGCGAACTGGACATAGGTACTTCCTAGAAGAGGTGATGCCTGCGAGGCTCCAGGCCGTGCGCCGAGAGTCAACGAGAGTCAACGAGAGCCAACGAGAGCCAACGAGAGTCAACGAGAGCCAACGAGAGCCAACGAGAGCCCCTCGCCGCAGCCGAGACTCCAGCGGTGAGCTATTTCGAATCGCTACGCCGCTCACGACCATTGTCCGGTAGGTGCCCCAGGGCCAGGGCCGATTCCAGCAAGGGGATAGTCACCTCGACCTGGACCGCATTGACTCCTGCCGTGCGCATCGTGCCGGTGACCACGGCATCGGCGATGGTAAGATCGGAATCGATGGCGGGGGCCAGACGGACCACGCGCCCGAGATTGCACCACAGATTCAGGATCGCCGGCTCGCCGGCAGCCAAGGACACCTGCTGCACACGGCGCACCGCCGCCTCGGCGTAAGCGACTACGGTATTTTCTGCAATATTCCAGCCATCAACCATGACCGTGTGCTGGTTGGTGGCGCACACCAGGCTGGTCATCGGCGGCTGGTTGTCGGCGGCCGGCACCGTGCGCACTGCCGCCTGATGGCCAGCGATCGTGCGCAGCGCTGCCGGCACCGCCAGATAAGTCCCCGCTAATTGATTGAGCGCCTGCGCCTGCTCCTCCGCGCGCGGCTGATCGAGGACCAGCATCTGCACCTGGCGCCCGGGGCTGGGGACTTCCACCGACCATACCGCATCGACGACCCGTTCGGCAACCGCGAAGGCCTGATTCCAGGCGGACTCCGCGAGCGGAGTCCAGGCGGCACCACGGGCGGTAGCCTGGCCCGGCAAAAGCCGGGCGGCGATCTGACCCAATTTATCCTGCCAGATGATGTGCGAGGAGATCTTGAACGCGGTTTCCGCGCCTCCAATCTGCGGTTGTAGCCGATTACCCTGATCCTGCTGGGTAGCGATCCACGCTGCCAATTCGGATTCAGCGACGGCGACGAAGCGCGTGGTCAGCCGGGCCTTGCCGCCGGCCGAGGGGCGGATTTCGCAGGACATGCTCTCGATCTGGCCGAGGACGGCCTGCTGGGCGGACGTCAGTAGCTCGGCGTTGGGCAGCCAGGAGTATAACGGCAGGCGCGGACTCCAGGACCACGCCAAGAGGTCGTGTTCGCGCAGCCAGGCCCCGGAACATGTCATGGTCACCGGTGCAACATCGCTACCGACCACCGGCAGGATGGTCGCGGCACGTCCCGCCAGTTTGCGGCATTCCTCGGCATTGCGCGCGAGAAAAGCTACCGAATCAATGACCAGCAGGCGGTATTCGCGTAAACCGTCGACGTGGTTCTGGGTGTAGATGACCGTGCCGTCGCGATCCCCGACGCGCACCAAGGGAGCTTCGCCGGCACCCATGATCCCGAATTCGTCGATGAATTGACGACGCTTGTCGACCTGGATGGGGATGATCGCCTGCAGCGGAGCATTCCCCTTGGACCACATGAACGCCGCCGGCCGGGCGGTGTCGATCGCATCCAAGGTTCGCGTATGATAGAGCGCTTGCGCCAGACTCCGCCGCAACGACTTGGAGTCCCGCCCGAGAGCCGCACTGAAGCGCGTCAGCTCGCGATCGAGCCACAGTGCGTCGGCGATGCGAATCTGAGCTTCAAGACTCTCGCTAAGACTCTCGCTGATCGCCGAACCCTTCACTGCCGAGCCCCCTCCGGGATTGGGAAGCCCGCCGCTGAAGGCGTCGGCGGCAGGCGCCGTGGCGGCAGCGCCAACAAGGTTGGCCAAGCACCACCATGCCGTGGGCGCGATGGATGAA
>JBILBP010000344.1:0-3184 GCA_044353645.1 Planctomycetota bacterium
GAAACCGTGTCCGCTGCCAGCGAGGCCGCCTTGCAGCGCGTGATCGCCCTGGGCGGATGGGGCGGCGCGATCGCCCTGACGCGCAGCGGGGAGCTGGCGCTGCCCTTCGCTGCCGCCGGCATGTGGCGCGCGCATCAGCGCTTGGGCGACCCGGCGAGGGTCGCCTGCGGGCCGGACATGGCGTAGGGAGCAGTCCGCCGGCGCGATCCCGCCGGCTGTGTTCCACTCAGGTGTGGACTGGCTCACCGCGCTTGAATACTGCCCAGCCCATGATCCCCGCCGGTTCCCTTCAAGCGCCCCTCACGCCAGCGCGGCCGGTGGCACGCCTGTGGCCGGCGATTCTGCTGACGTTCATCACCGGCATGGGTTTCACGTCGCTGAAATTCATCCTGATCACTGAGATCGCCCTCGACTATCGTCCTGAGACCCACGTCCCACTGCCTTTCGAGCACCTCGAGCGGATCCTCCAGGCCTGCGTCGCCAAGGGCAATCTCGCCGAGGCCGTCGGTCAGGGCTTGGCGACCATGCTGACCTTCGGGGTGCTCGTCGGCTTCGCGATCAATTCGCCGTTGGCGGGAGCTTGGCGGGTGGCGCCGTTGTTCGCCTTGTCCTGCGCCATGGTCGGCATCGGCATCCTCGCGAGCACGTTCTTCAATCCCTGGCCGATTGCCTTCATCATTGGTCTGGCCTACGGCACGGCCTGTGCCGCGCGCGGTAAGGTCATCCCCTTGCTAGCCTTCGCTACCGGTCGGCACAACACCCAGGTCAGCGGCTTCATCAATGCTGCCCTGGTCGTGGGTCTGCTGGCGGGGACCTTGTTCGGCAACGTCCTCGGCGATATCTTCGTCAAGAACAAGCTCGGCTTGGCCTGGGCCGCGCCGTGGATGGCGCACATCCTCCTCGCGGTGTTCATGGCCGTGGCCACCTGGATGAGTTACCTGGTGCGCGTCGAAGATCCGCATCCGACGCCGTTCCGCCAGGGTTTCCGTGAATTGGTGGCGGGCACGGTGCAGATGTGCCGACAGCATTGGGCGCTGCTTGCCGGCGGGGGTCTGATCTGGGGCATCGCCTCTGGGGCGAGCCTGGCGGTGTTCCTCTATGGCGTCGATGATCTCGGCCTCGACCAGACCATGGCGGCCTCGGTGGCCTTGTTCGCCGCCATCGGCGCCATCCTCGGCAATCTCGCTTCCGACTGGCTCGACCGGCGGCGCTATGTGATGATTTGCCTGGTGCTGCTCGCGTTCGGCATCTGGGCCTTTCCGCATGTCGTCGGGTATTACCGAGATATCGCCGGCGGTTATCCGGCAGCGGCGCTGATGATGGTCGTCGTCTCCTTCCTCTTCGCCGTGCCGGCCAATGTTCTCGACGCGCACCTGCTGTACCTGACCGCCAAGGAAGGACATGCCGGTCGCGGCTCGACGGTGATGAGCATGATTCACAACGTCTTCATTCTCGCCACCGGCTTCACCCTGTCGGTGCCGCTGTTCCTTTCGTGGATCACCGCTGAGCAGCAATTCCTGATCATGGCCATCGTCTCCTTAGTGACGATGTGCGTCACTGCCTTCGCCAAGCTTAAGCGTCAGGACACGTGAGCTCTGAGCTGAGTTCAACTGCATTGAGATGGTCTCAGCTCAGCTCAGCGGCGATCCCACCAAGTCAGCATGGCAAGGCCCAGGCAGAGGCAGGGGATCACCGCCACCAGCAGACCAAGGATCGCGAACATCCCGCTGTCGCTGGCATTGATCTGGAAGGCGGCCAGTTCGGCATCGGGGATATCGGTAGCTGCCGTGCGCCGTGCCAGCCAGGTGGTGGCACGACGTAGCAACTGCTCGTTGGCGAAATTGGTCTGCGCGAGCACCGCGTCGCTGAGCGCCTGACGACTACCCCACACCACCAGCCGACCGCCGACATTGGCGCGCACGCTATCGGGGGCGGGCTGGTATTCGATGGCGCACGCCAGGGGCAGCGAGGGTTGCAATGCGAGATCCGTCGGGGTCGCCAGGGCCTGGGCGCGGGGTTTCGCCCAGGAGTCTCCGGGCACGCTGCGCAGCAGCGGTTCGGCAAGGAACGGCTGCGTGCCCAGGCTGCGGTAGCGTTGCGCCAAGGCCTGGCCGCCAGCCGATTGCAGGTCGGGCATCAGCGGAAAGACCGGTGAGGTCCACGGGCTCAGCAGGGGGATGCCCGCCGCCAGCAAAGGTTGAGTGACCGATTGCTTGGGATTGAGCAGCATCCCATCCAAGAGCAGATTGTGATGCGGGAATTCCGCCTCCTGGCCGACAAAATGTTGGCGCAGGCTGACCGTGATCAGTCCCGGGTTGCCGTCGGCGGCACCGGGGTCGCCCTGCGCTGGCGGCGCGCCAAGGCTGAGGCCATGCTGGCGCAACCAACGTACCAAATCATCGGGGGCGCGGTCATCCGCCACGATCAGGGCCCCCCCACCATCCTGCAGGTGATGCGTGAGCATTTTGAGATCGCGCTCGCCTATGGACCCGGTTGGTCCGGCGATCACCAGCACGCCGTGGGGTGCTGGCGGTTGCGACGTGCTCGCATCCAGGCGTGAGACCTCGAAGCCGACCAGCGCTAGCGAACGCGCGAGGAGATTGGCGCCCTCGGCTTGCGGGCCCGCCTCTGGCCGCAATTCGCCGTGGCCTTGCAGCAGGTAGGCAGGCGTGAGTTCGGCCTCGGCCAGCGTGACCAGGGCCCCGCCGACTTCGCGCTGCAGGACCAGGCGGGTTGCCGGTGTCAGCTCGATGGTGAAGGCCCGCGTTCCGCGGGTGACGTAGAGTGTGCCGGGCTGGGCTTCCTTGAAGCGTTCACGGAAGGCGGTCACCAAGGGCTTCTGCAGCTCGGGATCGAGCCGGCGGAAGGTCACTTTGGGGGTGACGCTGCCCATGCGCGTAGCCAGGGCAGTGATCGGCGCCAGACGCTCGCTGTCGTCACTGTTCCAGATGCCGACCAGTTCCACCGGCTCTTGCTGGGCGAGCAGCAGGCTGGTCAGGCGCGGGCTCAAGGTGAAGCGCCGATCGGCGCTCCAATCCATGAGCATCCGGCTGCGATCGGCGGCGGCGGTGAGCACCACCAGCACCAGCAAGGTCAGCAGCGTCCGTCCGCCAAGCGAGCCGAGGCGCTGTCCGATGCTGGTGCCGGAAGCCGTTGGCTTACGAGCGGGAGCGGGAGCGGGAGC
>JBILBP010000345.1:0-3170 GCA_044353645.1 Planctomycetota bacterium
ACCCCGAACAGGCCCAGTTGCACCGGCAGGTTCTTCTCCAGCGGAGCGGTCAACAGGTGCTGGTCGATGGCGCGCGCGCCGGCGAGGAACTGCTCGACGGCCTTCCAGCCGTACTGCAGGGCCAGCGGCACCAGGCCCACCGCCGAGCACACGCTGTAGCGCCCGCCGACCCAGTCCCAGAAGCCGAAGGCGTTCTTGGGATCGATGCCGAACTTGGCGACTTCCGGGAGATTGGTCGACACCGCCACCATCTGCTTGGCCACCGCCGCCGCCCCGAGGTGCTTGCTCAGCCAGCTGCGCAAGGTGCGCGCGTTGAGCATCGTCTCGGCGGTGGTGAAGGTCTTCGAAATCACCACCACCAGGGTCGTCTCGGGATCGAGATCGTCGAGGGCGCGGGTGACGTCGATGGGATCGACGTTGGCCAGGAAGCGCAGCCGGCGACCGTCGGCGGCCTTGGCGCAGGTCGGATCAGTCTTCAACGCTTCATAGACGAATTCCGGCCCAAGATAGCTGCCGCCGATGCCGATGGCGACGACGTCGGTGAGCGGCTTGCCGGTGACGCCCAGCCATTTGCCGCTGCGGATCTGCTCGCTGAAGCGCTTGATGCGTTTCTGCACGGCGTGGACCTCGGCGACCACGTCCTGACCATCGACAACGATGCGGCGGTCGGCGGCAGCGCGCAAGGCGATGTGCAAAACGCTGCGATTCTCAGTGGTGTTGAGCTTGGCACCGGCGGCCATGGACTTGAGCTTTTTCGGCAGGTCGGCGGCCTTGGCCAAGGCCAGCAGCAGCTTCTTGGTTTCCACGGTCGCGTTCTGGCGGCTCGAATCGAGGATCATGCCATCGTGCTCGATGGTCAGCGCCGTCGCCCGTCGAGCATCGGTGAGCAACTCGCGTAGGTGCAGTTTCTTGACCGCGGCGGCATGCGTGACAAGGGCTTTCCAGGCAGGTGACGAAACAATGGCAGTGGTCATGGCGGACTCCGGTAGGCCAGAGCATGTAACCCCAGATGTTACTGCCAAGAGGCAGCGCGCAGCATCACCGCCGGGCCCCGCGCCGCCGCGGTTTCGCGCCACGCGCCGGCTTATCGCTGACGGCAGCGCCGTCGTGGCCTTCGCCGCCGGCCTCGATGGCCTTGATCACATCGCGCAGGCGCGCGGCTTCCTCGAAGCGCAGATTCTCGGCGGCTTCGACCATGCGCCGAGTAAGCTCGGGGAGATCGACGGCGGTTTTGACCTCGCCATCGGCGCGATAGACCACCCCCGCCTCGGCGGCCTTGCGGCCCGAGAGCTGCTCGGCGAAGGTCCCGCCGAGACTGCCGACCTTGTGCGCGGTGCGCGGAACGATGCCGTGGGCGGTATTGAAATCGAGCTGCCGTTCGCGACGGCGGGCGGTTTCTTCGATCGCCGCCGCCATGCCCGGCGATGAACCGTCAGCGTAGAGCACCACCTGGCCGGCGACGTGGCGCGCGGCGCGGCCGATGGTCTGGATCAGGCTGGTCTTCGAGCGCAGGAAGCCCTCCTTGTCGGCGTCGAAGATCGCCACCAGCGAGACCTCGGGCAGATCCAGGCCTTCACGCAGGAGGTTCACCCCGATCAGGCACTGCGTCTCACCGCTGCGCAGACCGTTGAGCACCTCGATGCGTTCGATGGCGTCGAGGTCGCTATGCAGGTAGGTGGCGCGGATGCCGGCCTCGCTGAGGTATTCGGCGAGGTCTTCGGCGAGGCGCTTGGTGATCGTCGTCACCAGGGTGCGCTCGTCGCGGGTGCAGCGCAGCTTGACCTCAGCGATGAGATCCTCGACCTGGCCGGAGGTCGGACGCACCATCACCACCGGATCGATGATGCCGGTCGGGCGGATGAGCTGTTCGGTACGCGCGACTTCGGTCTTGGCCTCGTACACTGAGGGCGTGGCGCTGACGAAGAGCACCTGCGGGACCAGGGCTTCCCACTCGACGAAGGTACACGGACGGTTGTCGATCGCGCTCGGCAGGCGAAAACCGTGCTGCACGAGGGTCTCCTTGCGGCTGCGGTCACCGGCATACATGCCGCCGATTTGCGGGATGGTGACGTGACTCTCGTCGACCACGCAGAGGAAATCCGGCGGGAAGAAATCGTACAGGCAGTACGGCCGTTCCCCGGGCTTGCGGCCGGTGAGGTGGCGCGAGTAGTTTTCGATGCCCTGGCAGGTGCCGACCTCCTCGAGCATCTCGAGGTCGTAGGTGGTGCGCGATTGCAGGCGTTGGGCCTCGAGCAACGCCCCCTGCACCAGCAGCTCGGAATGGCGTTGCGCGAGTTCGTCGCGGATGCCGGCGAGGGCACGCTCGACGGTCGGCTCGTCGACGACAAAGTGCTTCGCCGGGTAGATGTTCATCTGCTCATGACGTCCGAGGATCTCGCCGGTGAGGGTATGGATGGTGGCGATCTCCTCGATCTGGTCGCCGAAGAAGACCACGCGGATGGCGCTGTCATCGTAGGCCGGCCAGAGATCGACGACATCGCCGCGCACGCGGAATTTTCCGCGCTGAAAAGACAGGTCGCCGCGGTTGTACTGGATCGCCACCAGGCTCGCGAGGAAGGCATCGCGCTCGAGGGTATTGCCCACCGCCAGGACCACCGTCAGGTCCTGATACGAACGCGGCGAACCCAGGCCGTAGATGCTCGAGACGCTGGCGATGATGATCACATCGCGGCGCGAGAGCAGCGAACGGGTCGCCGAGAGGCGCAGCTTGTCGATTTCCTCATTGATCGAGGACTCCTTCTCGATGTAGAGGTCCTTGCCCGGAACGTAGGCCTCGGGCTGGTAGTAGTCGTAGTAGCTGACGAAGTACTCCACGGCATTGTCGGGGAAGAAACCCTTGAACTCAGCGTATAATTGTGCCGCCAAGGTCTTGTTGTGCGAGAGCACGAGGGTCGGCCGCTGAAGGTTCTGGATAACGTTGGCAACGGTGAAGGTCTTGCCGCTGCCGGTCACGCCGAGCAGCGTCGCAGCCCGGTCGCCGCGCTGCAGCGACGTGGTCAGCGCGGCGATCGCCGTCGGCTGATCGCCCATCGGGGCGTAAGGAGCGGCAAGGCGGAAACCGGCGGGCTCGAAGGCTGGCGACATGCGGCGACGGTATACCCGCCGGCGCAGATGCATCAGCGCATTGCGGCCCCCGTTTCGCCGGCCGG
>JBILBP010000055.1:0-10670 GCA_044353645.1 Planctomycetota bacterium
GGGGATTCACGTGCGGGGCCACGGCAGCATTGGCTGTTCGACAGCGTCGGCAGTACTAGAGACGTAGAGCGTACAGGGCGCCCGTATGGCCGGGGCGGCCGGCTATGTCCAACCATGCGGTCCCGATTTTTTTTGGCTGCTGTCAGGTGCTATTTTACAGGAAATCAGAGTGGTTTTGCTCACGGAAACGGCATTGGGCCGCAACTGCGTTTTTTAGGGATTACAGCTGCCGCACGCCGGCGGAGCGCGACAGCAGGCTCACCCGACTCAACCATTCCACCGCTTCCAGATGACGGGCGGCGGCCGACGGCGTCCGTCCCCAGGCATAGACCCCATGCCCGCGAACCAGCAGCGCTGGCACCCAGCTCTCGTCGTTGGTGGCGATGGCCAAAGCCGCCACCGCGCGCGCGGCCAGCTCACCCATGTCCTGGCTGTTGTCGATCACCGCCAAGCGCCGCGTACAATCATGGGTCATCGTGCCGGAGAAGGCCTTCTGCATCTCAATGCCGCGGAAGGCAACGACGGCTTCGGCATCCAGACTCAAGGCCACGGCATGGACCGGGTGGCCATGCATCACCGCCCCGCAGCCGCTGTGCTGATAGAGGGCGATGTGCAGCAGCGTTTCGTCGGACGGCTTGCGCCCGTCGCCCCCCTGCGGCTTACCATCGGCACCGACGGCGATGAAGGACTCGGGAGTCATGGAGGTCTTATCGACCCCCGAAGGGCTCATCGCGATCAGCAACGGTTCACGCTGGACCAAGACGCTGCTGTTGCCGGCGGTGCAGGCCATGAATCCGAGATCGGCGATGCGTTTGGTTTCGTGGGCCAGGAGCAACAAAAGATCAGCCATGGGATCATCCGACACGAAGATGCGGGGAACAGAATCCGCACTCTGCAAACGGAAGAACCCGGAGCAACGCCCCGGGTTCTTCGCCGTCATCGGCAATCGTGGATGAGTTGGATACTCAACGATAGAGGTTGTAGAACGTCTTGAGGCCGAGGTAGGCGGCTTCCTTGCCCAGCTCTTCCTCGATGCGGATCAACTGGTTGTACTTAGCGACGCGATCGGTGCGCGAGGCCGAGCCGGTCTTGATCTGACCGCAGTTGGTGGCCACCGCGATGTCGGCGATGGTGGCGTCTTCGGTCTCGCCCGAGCGGTGCGAGAGGATCGCGGTGTAACCGGCCTTCTGCGCCATCTGCACGGCATCGAAGGTCTCCGACAGTGTGCCGATCTGGTTGACCTTGACGAGGATCGAGTTGCAGCAGCCCTTGGTGATGCCTTCCGCGAGACGCTTGGGGTTGGTGACGAAGAAGTCGTCGCCGACGATCTGCACTTTCTTGCCGAGCGTGTCGGTGAACTTCTTGTAGCCAGCCCAGTCATCCTGGTCGAGGGCGTCTTCGATCGAGATGATCGGATACTTGTCGCACCAGCCGCTGAACAACGAAATCATGTCGTCACTGGAGAACAACTTATCGGGGTTCGACTTCCAGAACTTGTAGCCCTTCTTGCCGCCCTCATCGAAGAGTTCCGAGCTGGCGCAGTCGAGGGCGATGGCGAAGTCCTTGTCGCGGCCCGGCTGGTAGCCGGCCTTGACGATCGCTTCCATGATGAACTTGAGGGCTTCCTCGTTGTCGAGGTTGGGCGCGAAGCCGCCTTCGTCACCGACGGCGGTGTTGTGGCCAGCTTTCTTCAACACGCTCTTGAGCGTATGGAAGACTTCCGCAACCTGGCGGATACCTTCCGAGAACGATTTGGCGCCCACCGGCATGACCATGAATTCCTGGAAGTCGATCTTGTTGTCGGCGTGCTTGCCGCCGTTGATGATGTTGGCCATCGGCACCGGCAGCTGCTTGGCATTGGTGCCGCCAAGGTAGCGCCACAGCGACAAACCGCGGGCATCGGCAGCGGCCTTGGCCACGGCCATCGATACGCCGAGAATGGCGTTGGCGCCGAGCTTGGATTTGTTCTCGGTGCCATCGAGCTCGATCATCAACGAGTCGATCTGGCGCTGTTCGGTGGCGTCGAGTCCGATGAGTTCCGGACCGATCTTGTCGTTGACGTTGGCCACCGCCTGCAGCACGCCCTTGCCGAGGTACTTGGTCTTGTCGCCATCGCGCAGCTCGCAGGCCTCGTAGATGCCCGTCGAGGCACCCGATGGTACCGCCGCCCGACCAAAGGAGCCATCGTCGAGGACAACGTCGACTTCGACCGTGGGATTGCCACGGGAGTCGAGAATTTGGCGGGCTTTGATGTCATCGATGAACATGGAGGCGCTCCGTTGCTGCGCGAGGTTGGCGGTTGAGGGCGGCATGCTGCGGGGCAATGCCCTGAAAACAACCGTTCGACCTCGTACCGCCGTCTCGAACTACGACCCTCGCCGCCAATCGCCGGTGCCCGGTGTCGGCAGGCGATGGACGCGGGCCAGACCGCCGGTGGCGGTTTCGCGGTAGGGCGTACCCAGATCCCGGCCGGTCTGCACCAGGGCCTCGACCACTTCATCGAAACTGATGCGATGGCCGCCATCGCCGGCCAAGGCGTAATCGGCGCAGTCGACCGCCCGCGTGGCGGCGAAGGCATTGCGCTCGATGCACGGCGCCTGGACCAGGCCGAGAATCGGGTCGCAGGTCAGACCGAGGTGATGCTCCAAGGCCATTTCTGCGGCATATTCGCACTGTCCTGGGGTTCCGCCGAGTACCGCGCAGGCCGCCGCTGCAGCCATGGCGCAGGCGGTGCCGACCTCGCCCTGGCAGCCGACCTCGGCCCCCGAGATCGAGCCGTTCTGCTTGACCAGGTTCCCTACCAGACCGGCGGTCGCGAGGGCCTCGTAGATGGTCGAGTCCGGTAGATGATAGGAATCCTGCAGCCAGCAGAGCACCGCCGGCAGCACGCCGCAGGCCCCGCAGGTGGGAGCGGTGACGACTTCCCCACCGACAGCGTTCTCTTCCATCGTCGCCAAGGCGAAGGCCGACAGCCACGTCCCGCGCCGCTGGTCGACGCGGGCGCGGGCAGCGAAGCTCGCCGCCTTGCGCTGCAGGCCGAGACCACCGGGCAGCTCGCCCGCGCCCTGCAGGCCGCGCTCGACGCAGGCGCGCATGGCCCGCCAAATGTCGGCAAGAAAGTCCTCGAAACCCGGACCTTCGCTCACGCGCACCAGCTGCGCCCAGGGCGCGGCGTGATCCGCGCACCAGCTGAGGACCTCGGCCATGCTGCGCTGCGCATAGACCTGCGGCGGGGGCGGCTGCCCCGGGGTGCGCAAGGCGCCGCCGCCGACACTGAATACCTGCCATTGTCCGAGCTCGACGAGATCGGCATCGAACGCCCGCAGAAGCAGGCCGTTGGGATGGAAAGGATGGACCTCCTCGGGGTGCCAGAGCAGGCGCACAGCGAGGCCCGAAAACGCCTGCTTCAGCACCCGATCCGTGCCATGCCCCTTGCCGGTCGCGGCGAGGCTGCCGAGCAGGGTGACCTCCATCGAGGTCGCGGTGGGATGCCGCTGACGGAATTCCACCGCCGCCGCCTGTGGCCCCAACGCATGGCTGGAGGACGGGCCGCAACCGATGCGGTAGAGTTCGTGCAGGCTTTCCATGATCTCAGCGTAGCAGACGCTGGGAATTCACAGCCGGCGAGATTCTCATGTGTGCGGCTGGAGCTCGCCCTTAGGGACTAAACGCGTCAGCGGAAACGGCGCGCCAGCGGAAACGGCGCATCAGCGGAATCGCCGCACGCGCCGCACGCGCCGCACCGCGACCCGCGGCGTCAAGGCCCGGGCGGTGAGGGTCGCGAGCATATGCTCGACGCGTTTGCTGGCTTCCAGGGCATTGGCCGGACGACGATCGGGGTTCTTATCCAGGAGATTGACGATCAGGCCCACCAGGGCCGGCGACAACTTCGGGACCAGGCGGCGGAGGTCGGGCACCGCCGTGTTGCAATGGTGGGCAACCAATTGCCGGCTGGAACCTTGAAACAAGGTCGCACCGGTGGCGAGATGCCAGGCGGTGGCGCCGAGCGCGTAGAGATCAGCCCGCCCATCGATCGCGCCGCCACGCGCTTGTTCAGGTGCGACGTAGTGCGGCGAACCGAAGGTGCGTTCTTGGGTCGCTACGCCATTCTCGGAGATCGGCGCGGCAATGCCGAGGTCGGCCAGCTTGAAGGTCCCCTCATGATTCACGAGGATGTTGTCGGGCTTGACGTCGCGATGGACGAGGCGCTGACTCTCGGCGTAGGCCAGGGCCTTGGTCATATCGCGCAGGAGGTGCAGCAGCTGGGTCTCGTTGAAGACGCCTTCTTCGCGCAACAGCTCGCTGGCCGTGGAACTCATCAATTCCATGATCAGCAGGTACTGATCGTCGATCTGGCACACGTCATGGACCTGCACCAGATTGGGATGATTAAGCCGGCCGGCGCGGTGGGCCTCGACGAGGAATTCCTTGACCAGCTGCGGATCGCGTCGGCATTGATCGCCGAGCACCTTGACCGCCACGGTGCGCCCGAGGTTGACCTGCACGGCGCGATAGACGGTGCCGTAGCTACCGCGGCCAATGGCTTCCTGGAGCTCGAATCCACCCAGACGTTTCCCTTCCAGGGGATCGAGGGGCGCAGGCTCCTCGATGGAGATTTCAGTGCCTCCCAGACGCAACACGTCGCCGGGCTTGAGCAGACCCTTGGCGATACGCGTGCCATTCAACCACGTCCCGTTGCGGCTATCGAGATCCTCAACCGCCAAGCCATCCGTGTCGCTCGAGAACTTGCAGTGCGCCCGACTACATTGGCTATCAGCGAGAACCATCTGGGCAAGATCCGCGTCACGGCCCGCCACGAAGGGCAGTTTCAATTCGTTCAGATCCAGCTCCCGGGCAGTTCCGTCGGCTGGTTGAATCACAAGTATGAAATTCATTGAGGGGCTGATTACAAGAAAGAGAGATGTTAGGAGCGGTGCTGATGCGGGGTAGAGCATGGGAGCGTAATCAACCTCGACGGTATGCCAGCGGTTCAGATGAATCCGGATGTGAAAACTTACGTCTCAATAATTTACTTCATTAAATATACAGTATGCAGTTCGCAGTCGATAGAGCCACGCCATCACACGCCCGCCTGCACCTGCCTGCACCTGCCTGGAGCCTCACGCGGGGCGCGGATCGAGCCATGTGCCCCCGGTCCCCCGGGCTGGCCTATCGCCGGCAGCCATCTAGGGTGGTTCCCCAAGCACAGCTACTTTAAGGATGCCGCATGCAGAATGATGCGTGGTTCCGTGATGCCGAGACCGGCACCGGAAGATGGGAACTCGACGAGATCGTCTATCGCAGCCCTACCGGCGGATTGCTCGAGGTCGCACACAATATCGACTCGCTGCGGCAGCGCTCGGCGGCCGGCTGGATGAAGCTCTGGGAGAGCCGCTATAAGCGTACGCAATGGCCGTTCTCCTCCGGCGTATGGGGTAAGAAGGAGCTGGTGCTCCCCAATATCCCTGATGAACACATCGTTTCGCTCGATGAAGGCGGCTCGAACCTGTTTTGGGCCGATCGCTTCGGCAAGGAGCTCGGGGTCCGCGACCTGTGGGTGAAGCAGTGTGGCGTGAGCCATACCGGCTCCTTCAAGGATCTCGGCATGACCGTCCTGGTCAGCCAGGTCAACCACCTCATCCGCAGCGGTAAGCAGCCCGGGATCATGGGCGTGGCCTGCGCCTCGACCGGCGACACCTCGGCGGCGCTCGCCGCCTATTGCGCCGCCGCCGGCATCCCCGCCGTGGTCCTTCTGCCGCGCAACAAGATCAGCGCCGCGCAGTTGATCCAGCCGATCGCCAACAACGCCCTGACCCTGGCCCTGGATACCGACTTCGACGGCTGCATGCGCCTGGTGCAGCAGCTCACCGAGGACAAGAAGCTCTACCTCGCGAATTCCATGAATTCCCTGCGCGTCGAAGGTCAGAAGACCGTCGGCATCGAGATCGTGCAGCAGTTCGATTGGGAAATCCCCGACTGGATCTTCATCCCCGGTGGCAACCTCGGCAACGTCACCGCCCTCTACAAGGGCTTCGAAGAGATCCAGGCCCTAGGTATCATCAATTCGATTCCCAAGATCGTCTGCTGCCAGGCCGAAAACGCCAATCCGCTGTACCGTTCCTACAAGACTGGATGGAAGGAATTCCATCCCATGGTCGCCCTGCCGACGCAGGCGAGTGCCATCCGCATCGGCGACCCAGTGTCGCGCAGCAAAGCCATCAAGGCCCTGATGAAACACGATGGCCGCGTCGAGCAGGCCAGCGAGCAAGAGCTCGCCGACGCCACCGCCCAGGCCGATCGCACCGGGCTGTTCAATTGCCCGCATACCGGGGTGGCCCTGGCGGCGCTGATCAAGTTCGTCAAGCGCGGCGAGATCAAGCCCCATGAGCGCGTGGTGGTGGTCAGCACCGCCCACGGACTCAAATTCAGCGAGGCCAAGACCGCCTATCACACCGGGCAGCTGCCGGGCGTAGTCCCGACCTTCGCCAATCCCCTGGTCGAGCTCAAGGCCGAGCGCAACGACGTCTACGATGCGGTGATGCGCCACGTCGAAACGCGGATGCATTGAGGCGATGAAGCCCATCGCCGGCGGCCGACGACCCGGGCTGGGGACAGTCTGCGGGCTGGGGACAGGCTACGGACTAGGGACAGGCCGCAGGCTGGCTTACGGACTGCTGGCCCTACTAGCAGCTGCGTGTATTCGCACTCCGCTACAGAGCGCCGAACTGCTGACCTGGAGCGCCGTCAACCAGCCGCTCAGCCGGGCCCTGAGCGACCTCGGTCTCTTGTCCGAGGAGACGCCATCGCTGGCGTTCGACGTCGCCATCAGTCCGCTGGCGATCCGCCCGATCACCGTCGGACTGTACGCGGCCGAGCCAGCGGCGGTGCGCCAGGCCCTGGCGTTTGCCGGCGGCTTGTGGTGGGCGCAGAATCCCGCCGGTGGCACGGTCTTTACCGCCGCCGCCGTTCCGCCACGCGGGCCGCTGCGCGCCCGCACCCATCCCAGCGGCCTGCGCCAGGCACCCGCCAGCGAAGCCCTGGTACGAACCATGATCGCCCCCTGGCTGGGCTCCGGTAGCGCGCCGGGCGAACCGGCCACGCTCACCTACGGCTCTGAAAATGGCCTGTGGCTGGCGACGCTCGACGACGCCGGGCAGGCTCGTCTGGTGGAAATTCTCGCCCTTCTGCAATTGCCGACGCCCACCGTACCGCCCCTGGTCGCCGATCCCGGCACCCCGCTCGGCGGGCGGCCGGTGCGGGTCGCCCTGGGAGTCATGACCTGGGCGGATTGGGTTACCGGTTTGAGCCAGGCCACCGCCCTCAGCGTCAGCCTCGCGCCCGGACTCGCCACCACGCCGGCGCCGGCGATCAGCGCCGCGACCATCGCCGAGGTGCCTGCGGCCCTGGCCCAGGCCGGCATCCGCTGCGTCTGCATCCAGGGCGTGTGGTGCCTGAGCCGCAGCACCATTCCCGACGAACGCCAGCATCCCGCGCAACGTCGACGGCTGGGCATCATCCCCCTGCCGCACCTCGCCGACGATGAGGCGGCGGGTCAGCGTCTGGCGGCGGGTCTGCGCGCCGAGGTCGTTCCCGAAGCCTGGACCCGACCCGGATGGTGCCTGGCCTGGCTGCCGAACGCTCCCGGAATCGCCGACATCCGCGGGCTGATCGTCGCCGCCGATCCGCCGACCATCCATACCCTGCTCGATGCCTGCGATGTGCTCGACCGGCTGGGGGTCGAGGCCGGGCTAGAAGCCCTGGCACGCTGAGCAACCGGGACACGCTAGTACCATGCACGGCATCAATGAGCTTTTGAATTGGTCGTTGCGCCTCGGGCGGATCTTCGGCACCGAGGTCCGCGTCAGCTGGCTGCTCGGCGTGTGGATGGTCTTCGAAGCCCTGAACTTCGCCCGCGCGCAACAGCCGGCGATGATGCTCGTGGCCTTCCTGATGCCTTTGGCAGCGATGATCATCCATGCCCTAGGCCACACTGCCGGCTGCCGGCTGGCCGGTGGCCGTCTGCAGGCGACCACGCTATCAATCATCAACAACCTCGACGACATCCATGTCCCCCTGCGCCCGGGGGCGCAGTTCCTCGCCGGGTTCGCCGGTCCGCTGATCAACCTGTCGATCGCCGGGGCGAGCTATGTCGGCAGTTGGTACGCTTCTGGATTCCTCGCCAGCGTGCTCGCCTATGCGGCATACCTCAACCTGCTGATCGGCATCGCCAACCTCCTCGCCTGCCAACCCTTCGACGGCCAGCGCTGGTGGCGCGGCCTGCTGTGGTCGTTCCTGCCCATGCGCAAGGCGGTGCAGGCGACGCTCATGCTCGCCTTCCTGTCGGCGATCCTGCTCCTGGTTTTCGCCGTCTGGCGCACCGATTTCATGCTGCTGTTCATCGGCATCATCTCAGTACTGGCGACGGTCAACGAGCGCATGGCCGTGGCCCAGGGCCAGGATCCGATATTCCTCGTCGATCCGACCTATGTCGGCAGCGCCCCGCCCTCGGCCTGGCGTCGACGGCGCGCCGAGCGTGATGTGGCAGCGGAGCAAGAAGTCCTCGACCGCCTGCTGGCCAAGGTCAGTGCGCACGGACTGCCCGCGCTCACCGCCGGCGAGCGCAAGCAGCTACAACGCATCTCGCAACAGCAAAAAGAGCGCGATCAGCACGGGTAATGTTGTTTTCGCCGTGCATTTTCCATCTATGTTGAGCCCATGACCGTGATGCCGCCCCCCTACATCCCCAGTCGTTTCGGTTATCAGCGCCGTGTGTCGCGAGCAGTGCGCTGCGGCGAGGTGCAGATCGGCGGACTGCTCGCTGGCCAGCCGGCGCCGGTGGTCATCCAGACCATGTGCACCACCAAGACCCCGGATGTCGCGGCCACCGTCGCCCAGTGCATCGTGCTCGCCGAGGCCGGCTCCGAGATCATCCGCATCACCGCCCCCGGGGTCAAAGATGCCCAGGCGTTGAAAGACATTCGCCGGCAATTCAGTGCCGCCGGCTTCGGCCGCATCCCCTTGTGCGCCGACATCCATTTCATGCCGGCCGCGGCCATGGAAGCCATCGAGCACGTCGAAAAGGTGCGCGTCAATCCCGGCAACTTCGCCGACAAGAAGGCCTTCAAGATCGTCGAGTACAGCGACGCGCAATACGCCGAGGAGGTCGCTCACGTTCACGAGCGTTTCGCGCCCCTGGCCCGTCGCGCCAAGGCCCTTGGCCGCTGCCTGCGCATCGGCACCAACCATGGCTCGCTGTCCGACCGCATCATGAACCGCTGGGGCGACAGCCCGCGCGGGATGGTCGAGAGCGCCATGGAATTCGTGCGCATCGCCGAGAGCGAAGGTCTGCGCGATCTGGTCATCAGCATGAAGTCGTCGAACCCCAAGGTCATGGTCGAGGCCTATCGCCTGCTCACCGCCCACCTGCTTGCGCATGGCGAGGCTTATCCGCTGCACCTCGGCGTCACCGAGGCCGGCGACGGCGAAGACGGCCGCATCAAGAGCGCCGCCGGCATCGGCGCGCTGCTCGAAGACGGCCTCGGCGACACCGTGCGCGTGAGCCTGACCGAGCCGCCCGAATTCGAGCTCCCGGTGGCCCGCGCCCTGGTCGCCCGCTATGCCGGTTGGCGCAGCACTCCCGCTCCCACTCCAGCGCCCCTTTCGGTAGCCACAGCGGCGGCCACAGCGGCGCCCAGCGACCCCACGGATCCGTACACCTTCAAACGCCGGGCGGCCGAGATCACCCGCATCGGCGCCGACATCCCGGTGGGCGGCACGCTGATCCCGCGCGTGCTCGTGCCGCTGGGCGCACCCGCCGCCAGCGGCCGTGAGCCGGCGGCCGATGCGGTGGTTGCCGATGGCACCTTGTGGCAGCTGATGGCCAATAGCATCCCCGGGGCCGAACACGGCGGTGGTCCGCAGTCGCCGATCGCCGTCGGCGAACAGGTGACAGTGGTGGTCACGCGCGCCGATCGTCCGCTACCGCCGCTGAAGCCCGGCACGCTGGTCCTTCTGCGGCTCGATGGCAGCGATCCCACCGCCGTCCTGCGCGCCACCGTGGCGGCGATGCCCAGCGGCGTGATCATCGGCCTCGCCGAGTGCGGGCTGCTCGGCGAGACCCGCGCGTATCGCCTGCTGACGGCGGTGTGCGAAGAACGCTTCGCGGCCGGCGGCGAGCGCCATGCCATCGCTCTCGCCCTGCCCTTCCAGCACGATGAACTGGCGATCGCGGCCATCGTCGGCGGACTGCTCATCGATGGCATCGGCGATTGCGTCTACCTGCCCGCCGCCGCCGATCCGCGGCGCCTGGCCTTCACCCTGCTGCAATCAGTCAAGGCCCGCGTCACCCGTGCCGACTACGTCGCCTGTCCAAGCTGCGGGCGCACCCAATTCGACCTCATGGACGTCACCGCCCACATCAAGGAGGTCACCAACCACCTCGACGGCGTGACCATCGCGATCATGGGCTGCATCGTCAACGGCCCCGGCGAGATGGCCGACGCCGACTTCGGCTACGTCGGCTCGGGCCCAGGCAAGATCGACCTCTACCGCCGGAAGGAGAAGGTCCGCAACGGCATCCCTCAGGCAGGTGCCCGCGATGAGCTGGTGCGGTTGATCAAGGAGCATGGGATGTGGAAGGAGCCGGGTGCATGAAGACCGCGCTGATCACC
>JBILBP010000346.1:0-3165 GCA_044353645.1 Planctomycetota bacterium
CTGGGCGATCAGCTCGGGCGGCAGCGCATAGTCGAAATCGGCGGTGCGCATCTGCTTAGAGCATCGCCAGACGGGCCGGCATGAAGGACGGATCAGCCTGCTGCGCCTGGGCAAAACGCTGGCGGGCGGCGGCCTCGTTGCCGCGCGTGCGCTCGGCCATGCCGCGATAGAAGGCGACTTCGGCGCGCTGCCGGGCGCTCAGGCGATCGTCATCGATGGCCTGGGCTAGGTGACGTTCACCCGCACTCGGATCATCGCCGTTGCGATAGGCCATCATGACGTGAAACTGCCCGAGCTGCAGCAGCGCCGGGCCATAGTGCGGATCGAGCGCCAGGGCCCGCTGCAGGGCGCGCCGGGCGGCATCAAAGCAATCGCCCTTCTCCAGCACGCTGGCGATGCCGCGGCTGACCTGAATCAGAGTCCCGGCCAGCAGCGTCCACGCCGCCGGGTCCTCGCCATGGGCAAGTGTCGCTGCCCGTGCGCTGCCCACCGCCAAGGCCGAATCGCCGCCTTCGAGTGCCGATTCCGCTGCCTGACGCCACGCCCGAAGGTCGCGTACCGCCTGCACCTCGCGCTCGGGGATCGCCGTCGGTTTGCAATGCTGCCAGCCCGGTTCGCCGAGATCGGCAAGGCCGGCCCACACGCGCAGGATCGCATAGCGGGGCGTACCCCAGATCTCGGGGATGGCGCGGATCCAATCCGGGAGGTCCGCCTCCATGATGCTGATGGTCTCGCTGAGCGTACGTCCGGCGTCGTGATGCGCGCGGACCTTGTCCAGAAACCAGCGCATGATGCGTTCGAGTCCGGCGAGTTCATCGCTGTACGCTACCGGACCATGGCCGGGCGAGACGTGCACGGCGTCGAAACCGCGGACCTCGTCGAGGGCCGATAACCACGCGTCATTCTCGAGGCCTTCGCGCTGGCTCGGCTGACCGAAGATCGGAAAGCTGCCGGTCATCACCGTATCACCGGCGGCGAGAACGCGCTCTTCTGGACACCACACCAGGGTCGGGTCGGCGGTTTCGGCATGATGACCACGCGAGAGGTGGAGGGTCAAGCCACCGAGGTCGAGCGGGCCGCAGGTTTCGGCGAAGACCGTCGGCACCAGCGGATCGGGTCCGAGGTCGAAGCCGCGACTGGCGAGGAAACTCTTCTGCCGCGGGGCCTTCGAGACCATGTAATCGGCGGTATCGCGATTGGCGATCAGGGTCGCACCGACCTCGGCAAAAACGACATTGCCGTTGGTGTGATCCCAGTGGTAGTGGGTATTGATGGCGAATAAAATCGGTTTGCCAAATTCATCCTGCAGTCGTTGGCGGAGGCGGCGCGCGAGGGCCTGATTGACTTGCGTATCGACCACCGCCAGGCCGCGTTCACCGATGAATACCGTGCTGTTGACGATATTGCGCCAGATCGCGACGCGCGCTGAGATACGCTCCAGCGAGCCATAGGTCCGGGGTGCAAAGGGATTGTTTGCGGCAGTCAGCATGGAAGCGGATGAGACGCCTCTGAAGTCCCGGAGCAAGCAGTGGACTGGCGCAAGCTCTTCAGCGCTTTATGACCTGCGGATGACCCCCGCTGATCGTCAAGAAATCCACTCCCTGCTGCGGCTCTCCGCCGACTTGCCCGAGCATCACCTGCAACCGGAAGGCGTCGCGTATGTTGCCGGCACCGTGCGCCGGCAACGGGTCAGCTACAACGTGCCCGGCGGACGTCGTCTCGACGCCTGGTTGCTGCGGCCCAGCGGCGGCAACGGCCCATGGCCGGGCCTGGTCGCCCTGCATCCCCATGGCGACCGTTTCCATCTCGGTGGCGACGAGCTCGCCGGCCAATGCGGACAGCGCGAACATCACTATGGCGCTTATCTGGCGGCGCGTGGCTTCGTGGTCTTGTGTCCCGATCTGCCATGCTTCGGTCAGCAGACGGCGCCCAATGGCATGCCCCAGGAACATCGCTGGGAAGAGCACTGCCTGTCGCGAGCGCTCGCGCACGGCCGGAGCCTGCTCGCGGAGACCGTCGATCAGCTGCGCTGCGCCACCGCCGCTCTGATCGATTACGAGAAGACCGCCGGGCTCGAAGTCGCGGTGCTCGGATATGGCATGGGCGCACGCACCGCCGCCTGGCTGGCGTTTTCCGATGCGCGCATCGGGGCGGTGTGGATGCATGCCGGCCTCGGCCAGCAGCGCCTGCTGCTGGAGCACGGTCGCCTGCTGCCGCGGCACAATCTCCTGCCGGGCTTGCTGGCCTTGGGCCTGGATCAGGCCGACATCGTCGCCGATCTCCTCCCGCGACCGCTGGGGATCAGCTACGGCCAACGCGACAGCGTCGCCCCGGCAGATGCGGTGGCCCCGGTGCTCAGCGCCGTACGCGAACGGGCCGCGCAGTTTCCTGGGACCAAGTTGGCGATCTTGGCTGGCGATTATGATCACCGCTTCCCGTTGGAAGTGCAGGATCAGATCGCGGAACATTTGTTGGGCTGGATGGGGTAACGGGCGGTGCTGGTTTGGATGGCTATTGGTTGCTGGTACCTGGTTGCTGGTCCCTGGCCTCTGGTCCCTGGCCTCTGGTCGTTCGCATCCCGATCACCCGCTGCGCCGCAGGGCCGTGATGAGCGCAGATATCTTGCGGCCCAGGATGTGATTCCGGGTGAGCAGATGCGTCTGGTCGCAACCGATGATGGCCGACAGCATTTCGATCTGAGCCGACAGTTCGTCATTGGATGCGCGAGCGATACGCAGGAAGCTGATGAATTCGGCATCGCTGCCGCGACCGGCACCTTCGACGAGGTTGCTGACCACCGAAATCGCTGAACGACGGAGTTGATTTGCGAGGTCGCCGAACCGTACTCCATCGCTGACCACCGCGATGTCGCGCAGTTGCTGTTGGCCGAGATGATACATCTGGAGTCTGTGAAAATTCGCCATGGGAGGTTCCTTGTCCAACCTGCCAGATCGAACGTGCGCAGGGGTCAAGGCCGCGCAGCGCCGTGCCAAAGGCACTGGCAGCCTTGACGCCGAGCACGATCGATATGGTAGGTGGAACAAGGAGCCGCACCATGTCACCCCATTAACCCGCCTGCGAAATTCCCCGTTCTACCACGAACGACCAGAAGCCAGGGACCAGGGACCAGGGACCAGGGACCAGGAACCAGAAGCTAGGGATCAG
>JBILBP010000056.1:0-10661 GCA_044353645.1 Planctomycetota bacterium
CAGCGGAGATCCGCGCCTATCTCGCCACCGGCGAGCATCGCGGGCGGGCCGGGGCCTACGCTATCCAGGAGACCGGTGATCGCTTCGTCGTCGATCTGCAAGGTTCGTGGGACACGGTGGTCGGCCTGAGCATGTCGACGGTGGCCAAACTCTATCGTGAACTCACCGACAACGTGCTCGTCTTGTCTCCCGCCAGCGACACCCGCCGCCTGACCAAGCCGCACTGAACCAAGTCGCACTGAACCAAGTCGCACTGAGACCCCTACCATGCTCGCTATTCTCAGTGATCTGCATTCCAACATCGAGGCCCTGTCGGTGGTCCTCGAGGAATGCGAGCGCCTCGGGGTCAACGAATACCTCTGCCTCGGCGATGTGATCGGCTACGGCCCGGATCCGGTGGCGGTGGCGACCATCGCCAAGGAACGTTTCGCCACCAGCCTGATGGGCAATCACGAAGAAGCCCTGGTCACCGGTAAGCACCGCTTCAATCCCCATGCCGCCCAGGCCATCGATTGGACGCGTCGACTGCTGACCGCCGCTGGCGCCGGTTTGATGCCGTGGTTCAAGGAGCGCAAGCCTTTCGCCCTGCGCGGGCCGCTACTACTGGTGCATGGCTCGATCTACGACCCCGTGCATGACTACGTCGATGAGCCGGAGAATCCCCTCGAAGCCAACAACATGATCGAGACTCTGAACCGTGATTTCTCCGGTTTCGACCTGTGTTTCGCCGGCCACAACCACACCCCCTTCATGGCTACGACGATGGGCGTGATGGTCCCCCACGACGGCCATCGCACCTTCCGCCTGCCCGCTGGTCACAAGGCCTACATCTGCGTCGGCTCGGTCGGCCAGCCGCGCGACCGCGACATCCGCTGCAGCTTCGCGACCTTGGACGGCGATCGCCTGACCTTTCACCGTCTGCACTACGACGTCGAGAAGACCCAGGCCAAGATCCGCGCCGCCGGCCTGAACAGCTTCCTCGCCGAGCGCCTCGGCGAAGGTGTTTGAAAAAAGACGTCTGAAAAAGACGTCTAAAAAGAGGTAGGCCCTCGACGGACACGGAAGACGGCCCACGCTGCCACGCATGGGCATGAAGAACCACCCCAACGACACGCGCTGCAAGCGCCATCTGAGCCGCACCTCGGTGGGTGCCGCCGGCTGGCTGGCGCACAAGTACACCGGGCCGGACCGCGAGCGTCTGCTCGGCTATGTCAAAGCCCTCACCGCCGCCGGCGCTAAGGATATCTGGGTCGGGACCTTGGCCGAGCACGACGATGGCACGGAACACGTCGAAAGCCTGTGGGTGGCCCTGGCCCAGGACGACAAGCAGGACAAGAAGCTCAAGGCCAAGATCATCGAGATCGAGACCACCCAGGAATTCGAAAGTCCGGGCGAAGGCATCGGCTTCACCTTCGCTGAAGTCACCTGTGGTTGAGGGCGCCCCCGGCCCGCTGCTGTCGGCTGAGAGTGCGCGCCTGAAAGCCGCCACGCGCGGCGTCCGCCCGCTCTATCGGCTGCTAGCGCTGATCCGCGCCGAACGTCGGCAATTCACCACGGCGACGGTGTGGCAGGTTCTCCAGTCGCTCACCGCCCTGCCCTTCGTCGCCGCCATCCAGGTGCTCTTCGATCGCGTCATCCCCTATGCCAGCGATCCTGCCAACGGGCGCTGGGCGTGGTGGCCGATCGCCGCGTATGCGCTCGCCAACCTCGCCCTGTGGCCGATCCACGCCTGGGCCAGCGTGCAGGCGTATGCTCATGCCGGCCTGCTCAATCGCATCACCGTCGCGCGTCTGCGGCGCATTGTCATCGATCAGCTGCAGCATCTCTCACTGGGGTTCTATAGTGCCCGTGGCGCCGGCGCCCTCGCTAATCAGCTGACCGTCGACATGGGGCGCGTCGAAGGTTTCCTCGGCACCGTCGGCAACGGTTTCGTTCCCGGCATCACCTTGGGCGTGGGCGCCACCATCTACCTGCTGATCACCAATCCGCTGCTGGCGGCGGTCGCCCTGCTTGGCGTGCCCCTGCAATTGCTGGTACTGCGGTGGATGCAGGAGCGGATCAACGAGCACCAGCGCCGGGTGCAGGCCTCGGGCGAGAACTTCGCCGCCAAGATCGTCGAGTTCGTCGCCGGCATGCGCGTGACCAAAGGCCTCGGCACCGAGGAATACGCCGCCGCCGATGTCGGGCGCTCGATCGAGGAGATCCGCACCACCGGTTTCGAGGCCGCCGTCACCAGCCGCTGGCTGAGCCTGTGGACGCAGTTCGCGTGGTTCGCGACCACGACGTTGATCTACACCATCGGCGGCCTGGGCATCGCCGGCTGGCTGGGCGTGCATTTCACCATCGGCCAGGTCATCGCCTTCATCGGCTTGTATGGCTACATCCAGGCCGGGGCGGGGTCGATCTCGGCGTTCATCGACACCTGGTCGGCGGCCAAGCCGGCAATGGCGAAACTGGTCGAGGTCCTCGACAGCGACGAGCTCGAGGACTACCTGCAGCCGAAGCGCGAGGTCACCCTGCACGGTGAGATCCGCCTCAACGCGGTGCGCTTCCGCTATGCCAAGGCCGATCGCGACACCCTCGAACCGTTCTCGCTGGTGATCCCCGCGGGCCAGCGTGTCGGCCTGGTCGGCGAGACCGGTGCGGGCAAGACCACCTTCCTGGATCTGGTGATGGGCTTCTACAGTCCCACCGCCGGCACCATCCTCTACGACGGCTTGCCGTTGTCCGAAATCGGCAAGCGCCAGCTGCGGCGGCACAGCGCGCTGATGACCCAGGATGCGTTCCTGTGGAACACCACGATCGCCGAGAACATTCGTCTCGGCCGTCCAGGAGCCAGCGATGCCGAGGTCGCCGAGGCTGCCCGCCGCGCCCAAGCGCATGGCTTCATCCTCGACACCGAGCTCGGCTATCAGACTAAGGTCGGCGAACGCGGCTCGCGCTTGTCCGGCGGTCAGCGCCAGCGCATCGCCCTGGCGCGGATCTTCCTCCGCGATCCGGCGATTGTGGTCCTCGATGAGCCGACCAGCGCCCTCGATCTCGAAACCGAAGCCCGCCTGCAAGAAGACCTCGACCGCCTGTGCGCCCAGCGCACGACGCTGATTGTCGCCCACCGCCTCTCGACCCTCCGCTCCGTCGATCGCATCCTGGTCTTCAGCCACGGCCGCATCGTCGAAGACGGCACTCCCAGCGAACTCGCTGGCAAAGAGGACGGACATTACCGCCGCCTGCTGGCCCTGAGTGCCGGCAAACCGCTGACCTGAGTAGATCGACCGCAGATATGCTTTTCAGCCGATGCGGACTTCGCCGATGGCGCGATACTTTTGGTAGCGGCGTTCGAGCAGCTCGTCGGTGGTCAACGTCTGCAGCTGGGCGAGCTGCTTGAGCAGACAGGTCTTCAACCCTTCGATCATCGCCAGCGGTTGGCGGTGTGCGCCACCAGCGGGCTCTTCGACGATCTCGTCGACGATGCCGAACTTCATCAGCTCGGTGCCGGTGAGCTTGAGGCGCTCGGCGGCGAGCTCGCGCTTGGCGCCGTCCTTCCACAGGATGGCGGCACAGCCTTCGGGACTGATCACCGAGAAATAGCTGTTCTGGAGCATGATGATGCGATCGCCGACGCCGATGCCGAGGGCGCCGCCGGAACCGCCTTCGCCGATCACCACCACCAGGATGGGCACGCGGATCAACGCCATGTCGCGGATGTTCTCGGCGATGGCGATCGATTGCCCGCGCTCTTCGGCCTCGACGCCGGGGAAGGCGCCGGGTGTGTTGATCAGGCAGATGATCGGCAGGCCGAACTTCTCGGCGATGCGCATCTTGGCCATGGCCTTGCGGTAGCCCTCGGGATGGGGCATGCCGAAGTTGCAGCGGCGGCGTTCGTGGACGTCCTTACCCTTCTGCTGGCCGACGATCATCACCGCGTGATCACCAAGGCGGCCGATGCCGGTGATGATCGCCTCATCATCGGCAAAACGCCGGTCGCCAGCCAAGGGCACGAAATCCTCGACCATATGATCGACATAGTCGCTGGCCTGCGGGCGCAGCGGATGGCGCGAGAGCTGAACGCGCTGCCATGGGGTCAAGGTCGCGAACAGGGCGCGACTCTCGACCGCCAACTTGGCGCGCAACGAAGTCACTTCCGGGGCGACGGTGACGCCGCTGCTGGTTGATAGCTGTTCAAGCTCCGAAATCTGCTCTTCGAGCTTCACAAGGGACTCAAGGAAATCGAATGGGTTGCTCATGGCGATAGGCTACGATACGGAAGATATGCCAGAGGCTACTCCCATGCGCGACCATCTCGAACTCGAACTGAAATGGGCATTGACTGCCGACGAACACGCGCGCGTTGGCGCGCAATTATCCTCATCATATTCCGAACCGCACGTGCTGATGCAGGGCAATTCATTTTATGACAGCGCCGATCGACACCTGCGTGCGGTGCGCATGAACCTGCGCATCCGCGCAGAAAATCAGCGTTTCGTCCTGACCTGCAAACACAAAGCAGAGACCACCCAGGTCGCCGACGGCCTATCGTCACATCGCGAATGGGAAGATGAACTGCCCGCGGCGCTGATTGCCGGCATGGCCGCTCCGGATGCGGCGTGGACCGCAGCCCTGCCCTTGCCGCTACCGATCCGCGAGGCCCTTGGCGGCCAGACACTGCACGCGCTCGGGGGATTCGCCAACCGGCGCCTGGAATGGCAGACCGTCCGCGCGGAGGTCAGCGAAGTGCTCTGCCTCGATGACACGACCTTCGGCGAACGTCACGATTACGAGCTTGAGATCGAGACCAACGACCCACTGGCCTCGGCCGACTACTGGCGGACGAGATTCGCGGAGTGGCAGGTGCCGGTCACTGTCCAGACGCTGACCAAGTTCGCGCGCTTCCTGGCGACGATGCGCTAGGAGGCTGTCGGGAGTGGGTGGCCAAGCCGGCCGACCGAATCTATTCCCGACAGGCTCTAGATCGCCAAGGCGACGACGGCGTCGGCCAGACCATCGATGAAATCGGCGTGATCATGCACGCAGCGGGCCCGGGTATAGGTCATGCCCAGTCCCTGGCTGCGTTCGCGGGTCTCGACATCGAGATCGAAGAGCACCTCGGTATGGTCGACGAGGAATCCCAGCGCCTGCACGAGGACGTCGCGGGCGCCGGCGGCGTGTGCGGCATCGATGGCGCTCTCGATGGTCGGGGCGCTCCACGGTACGCGGCTGTCGGTGGGCTGGCTCTGGAAGGCGATCTCATGCGCGGGGTGCCCGAAGGCCGCCGCCACCAGCCGGGCGCTGTCGATGAACTGCTGGCGGTAGGCGCTGGTGCTTTCCACCGGCTGGGGAATGGCATGAGCGGTGAAGATCAGGCTCGCCGCAGCGATCCGGGCAGGGCTCCAACCGCTGGTCGCGGTGCGCAATTCGGCCGCATTGGCGCTGATATATCCGGGCATCGTCCACCATGGAGGAACCACCGCCACGAGCTCGGGAGCGCTTTCCCCGAGGGCTTCGGCGGCTTCGGCGGCGTGCTTGAGATACCAGTCCCAACTCACCGTCGACTGGTGCGGCGCCATGATCAGCAAGCCCACCCGACGGCAGCCAGCAGCCTGCAGCGCGGCCAGACCATCGCGTGTCCACGGCGTCCAATGGCGGAAGCCGAGGGCCACCGGCATTGCTCGGCCGCGGGCGGCCAGGGCCGTACCCAGGGCCACTGCCTGCTGCTTGGTCAGATCGTGATAGGGACTGAAGCCGCCACCGGTAGTCTGATAGTGGTGCACGACTTCGTGGATACGCCCCATCCGCGCGGGATTGTCGCCGAGGATCCCGGCGACGAAGCATTCGGCTTCGCATCCCGGGGTCTTCGGGCAGGTTGCCCGCCGGCCGCAACAGCCGGGGGTCGGGCCACCGAAACCAAGCATCAGGAGACCATCGATGGAAGAGACGCGGTCGGACATAGCAACGAGATACGCTCGCGGAGCGCGCGGTGCAAGGGCTGCACCGGTGGGCGACGCATTGCGCATGGATGGGCGTTACCGAAAGATGCTGAGATCGTCTTGATCGAGCACGACTCGCCGAAATACAATTTGCTGCATAATAAATGATCCTTGCCGGTTGCACATGAACACCAGGCGACCTGCGATCCTCTACCGCTCTGACCGGCAGTCGAACGCTCCCGCACACGCTCAACCTGAGCACCTGGCGATTTCCCTAAACACCGTCGGTACGGTATGCAGGAAGCCGGCTCTGAGGTCTCACCCTGCCGGGCGCCGCTGCCTGCGCCGTGACTGCCCTCGGCTTTTCCGTGTCCGATTTCCCCATCTCCGCCAGCATCCGCTGCATCAGCAGCAGGTGCGGTCAATTCCTCGGACCAGCCAAACAGTCATCGACTTCCGGTCCCCGGGTTGCTAGGCTACAGGTGATTCCGCAGGATGCTTTCGATAGAATTTTTAGGTTTTCGCCGTTTTTTGCAAAGTCGAGATGACCACCAATGATCGTGCGAGGGAGATCACCATGAGCTATTCGCTTCTGTCGGTAGCCGGTTTCACGCGTCGCGCGGCCCGCTCACGATGGTGGCCGCTGTCTCTGATCGGGCTGCTCGTGGGCTGCCTTCCGGTGGGCACGTCCGACAGCCCCAACGCCACCAGCCAGACTCCCGCCGAGCAGGTCTCCGCTGCCAGTCAGAGTTTCGGCATGCTCCTGGATGCCAGTGTTGAAACAGCCCTGGCGCAAACCACCGCTGGCGGTTCGACGCAGATCACGGCTCCGCCGCGAGGGCCCGATCTGCGACTGCTGCCAACCACCACGACCGTCGATCTCGCGACCTTGGCGATCGGCGATCGGCTGGTCTTCGCCAACGGTACGGCGTCGGGTACCATTACCATCACGCTTGACGGCAGCGCCGCGGTGAGCTGGCCGCTGGGCAACGTCACCTTGTACGATGGCAGCGTCTCGGTGGCGCTCGCCAACATCGTCCTGAGCAACGCCAATGGCGATCGTCTGCGCATCCCCAGCGGCACCTTCACCTACAGCCTGACGGCCACGAGCACCGTCACTGATGCCCACAACTGGCAGCTGACGGCCACCGCCAGTGCCAGCATCAGCCCTGCGTTTGCCGCCTATCTCGACCATCAGAAGCACAGCTGGTCGCTGACTCTGGCCGGCACTCGCAACGTCCAGCAGCTGATTACCCGCCAAAAGGTCGTGGCCGGAGACGGCCACGTGAGCAGCGATACCCGCGAGGTGCAGCGAACCATTTTCGGGACCAGCCCCGGCGGCGCGTTGACCAGCGACGGGACCTTGAGCGCCTATAATTATTCACGCTGGGCGGTGACGCTGGGTAATGTCCCGGTAGTCTGGAGCCGGCATGCGCAGATGACGACACTGACCAACCTGCTCACCGGCACCACCACCACGAGCATCGCTCACGACGCGACCTTCGTCTCGACCACACTCAATGGTCGTACCGCCACCATCGGGCCGTTCACCGCCCGCCAACTGAGCAGCCTGCTGGGGGCGACACTGGATCCGGCTTGGCTCTAATTCCGCTGGTCGCTGGTTTCTGGTCGTCTCTACGAAACTCGCAGCGCTCATCCGCTGCGCCGGCCGGTCAGGCCGTTGCGCATGCGCCGATTTCATTGGTCTGGCTGACGATCTCGTTGATCTGCTGAGGCTCGAAGATGCCGGCATCGCCGATGATGTCCAACAGCCCAGGGTAGCGCCCCGGGATACGTGATGAGAGATTTGTTAGAGCCCTGTAGGGGCGTCGGCCTAGTGACGAATACGTGGGTCGCCCCTTCAGGGC
The DNA here is from genome assembly GCA_044353645.1 of Planctomycetota bacterium. GTDB lineage: Bacteria > Planctomycetota > UBA11346 > UBA11346 > UBA11346 > CAIUVD01. The sequence continues at coordinate 7,793 of JBILBP010000056.1, forward strand.
TGTGATGCGATGGGGGCGTTAGTCCAGGGCGTTGCCCTGGGCTGTCTTGACCTGCCCCGTTGGAGATCTCGCAGACAGGCCGTAGTTGGACGCCACCATCAACGGTGTAGAGGCATAACGCTTAGTGAAACAGCGTTGCCCCATTTGGGGCCCCGACTAGGCGAGGACCATGTCCATGCTGGTGTCTCCCGACAATTACGATTGCCGGTTTGAGATAGCCCTGCGAAGAAACCATCTTTAGGTGGCAGCCGCCTAGGGGCCTGAACAGTTACCATTTTAGTGGTTGGCCATAATTTCAACCGGCCTGCCGATGCAGGGCTGACGCACCCGGTTGGCCAGCACGCGTGAGGGCGACGGCGGCCAAGTGCACCGCTGCCAGCGCGAGCAGGTCCGCACCGCAGCGGCGGCACTGACGCTCGGGTGCTGGGTGACGGGCTCGACACACGGCGCACGTCCACAGATCTGGCAACTCCATGACTCACTCCAAAAAGTAGACGAGATCGGCGAGGGTTTGGCGGGCCGCGGGACTGGCGTCGTTCTCGACTGATTTCAGGCGGTCACGCAATTCAGCGGCATCAAGCGGATCGACGGAAGTACGGGCCAAGATCGCGCCCGCCCGCTCGCGCAGGCTTTCTAAATCTGGGGCATCGGGTTGGCGGTCGCCTGGCCGTAGGTCAGCAGTCGCATCGATGTTTTTGACCGATGCATCGTCGCCATCGTCGGGGCGCTGGCTGCCGTAGTCGTCTGGGGTCACGTCGGCCGATACGCTCAGCGGGGCGCTCAGCCGTACGGCGGTGAGGTCGGAGAGATCGGCGGAGCGGACCTCTTGCACCTGGTCGATGCGGCGGACCAGATTGCGGGCACTGCCGACATCAGTGACGTTGATGGTCAGGATCCCCGAACGGTCGAGATCAAAACGGCAGAGGACTTCCTTCGATTCGCTGTGCGTCAGCTTGTCGAGGGTAAAGAGTCCGATGCTATGGCACAGATTGAGATCTTCACTTTCGCCCTGGAAGACCTCGATATCGATGCGGTCCTGATCTTGGGATTGACGGTAAAAAACTTGCGACGCTTGCGCTGGCAAGGGTGTGTTGCGATGGATCAACGGCACGACATGCAAGGTGCCGTCGTAGCTCACGGCGGCGACACCCAGGCTATGCGGGGTGACGTCAACCATCACCGCCCCCAGGCGACGACCTGCCAAGGCCGCGGCTTCGATGGCGGCGCCTTGAGCCACGACCGTATCCGGATTGATCCACGCCTGCGGCTGCACTCCCAGTTCGGCCGCCAGCATCGCTTGCACCAACGGCGTGCGCGTGACGCCGCCAACCAATAGCACCCGCGAGAGCTGCTCGGCCGCGATGCCTGCCCGCTCAAGCGCCGTGCGCACGGACACCAAGGTGCGCTCGATGGCCCCCATGATCATCGCTTCGTAAACCGTACGGCGCACCGCAAATTCAAGGTGCAGTCGGGTACCCTGCGCGCCATCAGCGATGTATTCTTCGTGAACCACGGCTTCGGCGTGCGTCGACAGACGGATCTTCGCTCGTTCGGCGGCACGCAGCACGCGCGCCCACTGACGTGGATCCTGCTGGAGGTCAATACCGTGACGGATGCGGAAATCATCCGCCGCGCGACCGGCGAGTTCACGATCGAAATCGTGGCCGCCGAGATTGACGTCGCCATGGCTCGCCCGGACTTCCATCACGGCTTCAGAGCACGCTACCACCGAGACGTCGAAGGTGCCACCACCCAGATCGTACACCAACCACGTCTCTTCGCGACGGTTGCCCATCGCATAGGCACTGGCAGCGGCGGTCGGCTCGTTGATCAGACGCAACACCTCAAGCCCGGCCTGGCGGGCCGCCTCGCGGGTATCCTCACGCGCGCGTTCGCCAAAAAACGCCGGCACCGTGATCACCGCCTGAGTCACCGGCCCACCGAGATGGGTTTCGGCAGCAAGTCGCAGATGACGCAGAATCAGACTCGAAATTTGCGCCGGTGTACAGGGCTTACCACCCACCGCGATCAGCGAATCCTGGCCCATGCGGCGCTTGATCCAGCGCACAGTATCAGTGGGCGCGTTGAGCTCATTGTTGACTGCCGCCTGGCCAACCAGCCAGCCGCCATCGGAGCCCAGCGAGACCACGGATGGCACCAGCGGTGAACCATCGATGGAAATCACCACCGGGCGACCATCGCCATCCACATACGATACTTCGCTGTGCGTGGTGCCCAGATCGATGCCAATGACGTGTCCGCTCATGCGCGTGTTCCTTCGGTTGTGGTCGCGGCGTTTCCGACCAGCACATCGGCTGGTCGGATAAGGTTGCCCTGGAGTCTCCAGCCATCGCGTTCAAGTGAGATGACACGGTCTAACGCACCAGGGGCGCGGCCGGTGCAGCGCATCCAGGCGGGATCGAATGGTTCTCCAGGAGACGGCGTCAAACGCTCGGCCCCCTGATCATCTAGTTCCTGGCGGAGCCGCTGCATCAGCAGTCGAGCGCCATCGCAGCTCGCCTGCAAACTGCGTTCAAGCGCATCGCGCCCGGGCAAAGACTGGCCCCACCAGGTGCGTTTCGGCAGAGGCGCCAACACCCGCACACGATCTTCGTCGAGCGCGCGGTGATGGCGGGTAGCACTATCGCACGCCTCGATCACGCCACTGAGCAGCCGTCGTTGTTGGGTATCGGCGGCACGACGCAGGCCGTCGGCCAACGTCAGCAATCGAGCATTGGACTCAGCCGTGGCGACGGTGCCGGCAGCAGCGGCGGCGGCAGCCTCGGCCAAGCGCCGCAACTCCTGATTCTGTCGCCGGACTTCACTGGCGAGACGTTCGTTGGTGGTCAGCAGGTCATGCAGACTGGGC